>JBJTOV010000112.1:0-4880 GCA_046074745.1 Planctomycetota bacterium
CGCGCTCCGCAACCCGTTCATAGACAACCGGTACTTGCGCGCCGCCCGAAGGGCTGCGTATGTTCCGCTCCCTCGACGGAGATCCGAATGGCTGACAGAATCGTCGCTGAGAAGCTGGAGAAGCGCTTCGGCCAGATCCACGCGGTGCGTGGCATCGACCTCGCCGTGCCCGCGGGGCAGGTGCTCGGGTTCCTCGGGCCGAACGGCGCGGGCAAGTCGACCACCATGCGCATGATCACGGGGTTCCTCGAGCCGACCGCGGGCCGCGTGAAGCTCGAGGGCATCGACCTCGCCGAAGACCCGATCGCCGCGAAGCGCACCTTCGGCTACCTGCCCGAGGGCGCGCCCGCGTACCCCGACATGACGGTCGAGGAGTTCCTGATGTTCGTGGCGCAGGCGCGCGGCTACCGCGGCCGCGAGGCGCGCGAGCGCGTGGAGCGCTCGATCGGCCGCGTGAACCTCGAGGGCGTGCGGCGGCAGGCGTTCGAGACGCTGTCGAAGGGCTACAAGCGCCGCACGGGCCTGGCGCAGGCGCTGCTGCACGACCCGGGAATCCTGATCCTCGACGAGCCGACCGACGGCCTCGACCCGAACCAGAAGCACGAGGTGCGCGAGCTGATCAAGGAGCTCGGCGGCGACCGCGCGATCGTGCTGTCGACGCACATCCTCGAGGAGGTCGAGGCGGTGTGCACGCGCGCCGTGGTGATCAACCGCGGCACGGTGGTGTTCGACGGCACGCCCGCCGAGATGGAGTCGCGCGCGCCGCGCGACGCGGTGCGCAACCGCATGGACGCGGCGTTCCGCGCCATGACCACGGGCGATGTCGCCGGCGCGAAGGGAGCCCGCCGATGAACGCCTTCCAGCGCACGCGCACCGTGTTCCGCCGCGAGTTCCGCTCGTACTTCGCCACGCCGCTCGCGGCGGTGTTCCTGGTGATCTTCCTGTTCCTCGCGGGGCTGTTCGCCTTCAACATCGGCGGCTTCTACGAGCGCAACCAGTCCGACCTGCGGCCGTTCTTCCAGTTCCACCCGTGGCTGTATGTGTTCCTGGTGCCCGCGGTTTCGATGCGCCTCTGGGCCGAGGAGCGGCGCACGGGCACGATCGAGCTGATCATGACGCTGCCGTTCGGCGTGGCCGACCTCGTGCTCGGCAAGTTCCTGGCGGCGTGGGCGTTCACCACGCTTGCGCTGGCGCTCACCTTCCCGATGTGGATCACGGTGGCGTGGCTCGGCTCGCCCGACCACGGCACGATCCTGGTCGCGTACATCGCGAGCGCGCTGCTTGCGTGCGCGTTCCTCGCGGTGGGCGCGTTCCTGTCGGCGCTGACCAAGAACCAGGTGATCGCGTTCGTGCTGTGCGCGGTGGCGTGCTTCGTGCTCCTGATCGCGGGGTTCCCCGCGGTGCTCGACTTCGTGCGCGGCGTGGCGCCGCGCGGCGTGGTCGAGGGCATCGCGTCGACCAGCGCGCTCACCCACTACGAATCGATGATGCGCGGCGTGCTCGACCTGCGCGACATCCTGTACTTCGCGGGCGTGATCGTGGCGTTCCTGGCGATGAACGCCTTCGCCATCGACTGGAAGAAGTCCGACTGAGGCACCCACCATGGCAGTCCAAGACAAGCGGCGGTCGACCTTCATCGCGACGGCGTGCATCCTGACGGCGCTGGTCGCCGTCAACACGGCGGCGTGGTTCCTGCTGCGCGGCGCGCGGCTCGATGTGACGGGCGAGCGGCTCTACAGCGTGTCGCCCGGCGTGAAGGACCTGGTCGCCAGCCTTCCCGAGCCCGTGCGCATCGACTTCTACTGGACGCGCGAGCAGGGCGCCGACCTGCCGCAGATCCGCGCCTATGCGCAGCGCGTGCAGGAATTTCTCGAGGAGGTCGTGGGCATGTCGGACGGCATGCTCGAGCTGCGCGCGATCGACCCCGAGCCGTTCAGCGAGACCGAGGACATGGCGCGCGCCGACGGCATCGCGCCGCGCACGCTCGACGCGACGGGCCGCGTGCTGATGCTCGGCCTTGCGGTGCGCGGGCCGACCGCGAAGGTCGAGACGATTCCGTGGCTCGACCCCGCGCAGGAGCCGTTCCTCGAGTACGAGCTTGCGCGCCGCATCCTGTCGGTGGGGCGCGATGCGAAGCCGAAGGTCGCGTATCTGTCGACGATTCCCGAGGAGAAGCCGTTCGACCCGCGCAACCCGATGTCGCGCGGCGGCGGCAAGCAGGTGCTCCTGCAGCAGCTCGACCTTCTGTTCGACATCGTGCGCGTCGACCGCGCGAAGCCCGAGGTTCCCGCCGACGCGAAGGCGCTGGTCGTGGTGCAGCCGCGCATGCTCTCGGACGCGGCGCTGCGCGCGATCGACGCCTGGGCCGTGTCGGGCAAGCCGCTCGTCGTGTTCGCCGATCCGTGGTGCGAGGCCGACCCCGAGTCGCGCAACATGGGCTTCGGCCAGACGGGCGCGGGCACGACCTTCGACCTCGGGCCCGTGCTCGCGCAGTGGGGCGTCGACATCGCGAAGGACTACGCGGTGGCCGACCTCGGCTTCGCCACGCGCATCATGTACCGCACGCAGGGCGGGCAGGTGATGGAGATGTCGCACCCCGCGTGGCTGAGCGTGAACCGGCAGGGCCTTGCCTCGGACGACCCCGCGGTGGCCGCGCTCGCGCAGCTCAACATGCGCAGCGTCGGCGCCATCCGCCGCGCCACCGCCGCGCGCACCGCGGTCGCGCCCATCGTGACGAGCACCAAGGATGTGCAGATGGTGCAGACGATGAAGCTCGGCTTCTTCGGCGAGGTCGACCGGCTGGTGCGCGACTTCAAGAGCGAGGGCGCGCCCGTCGACATCGCGGTGCGCATCACGGGCGAGATCGAGAGCGCGTACCCCGGCGAGGACGGCTCGCGCGCGAAGGGCAGCGCGAGCATCGTGCTGGTGGCCGACGCCGATTTCCTCGACGACGAGAACTGGACCGGCCTCGACCAGTCGACGGGCACGCTGCGCACCACGGGCGACAACGGCGCGTTCGTGATGGCGCTGCTCGAGCAGGCGACGGGCGACAGGCTGCTGTCGGGGCTCAAGTCGCGCGGGCGCTACCAGCGGCCGTTCGAGCGGGTCGAGGCGATGCGCAAGGACGCCGAGAGCCGCTATCTCGCGCGCGAGCAGGAGCTGCAGGACCAGATCGAGAAGTCGCAGATGCGCATCAACCAACTGCAGCGCGAGCGCGGCGGGGCGGGCGTGGACGCGAGCGGCCTGCTCGTGCTCACGCCCGAGCAGACGCAGGAGCTCGAGAAGCTCGAGAAGACCGCCGTGGACGCGCGCAAGGAGCTGCGCGAGGTGCAGCGCTCGCTGCGCGCCGACATCGAGCGCACGGGCAGCCGCCTGATGGTGCTGAATGTGGTGCTGTGGCCGCTCGCGGTGGCCGCGTTCTCGACCGTGTGGATCACCATGCGCTACCGCCGCCAGCGCGGCGGCGGCGCGAAGGAAGCGAAGCCATGAAGCAGAAGGCGTTGTTCGCGGTGGTGGGCGTGGCGGCGGCGTCGGTGGCGTTCGCGTACCTCGCGATGTCGCGCGGCGCGGGCACGGCGGCGATCGAGGCGGGCGGGCCGTTCCTGCCCGAGATCGGCGCGAAGGCCGCGGGCATCGCGCGCATCGAGGTCGAGCGCGGCGGCGGCGGCGCGATGCGGCGCGTCGAGGCGGTGCGGCAGGGCGACGCGTGGACGCTCGCGACGGCGGGCGGCTACCCCGCGCGGTTCGAGGAGGCGAAGGCCATCGTGTCGGGGCTGAGCACGCTGAAGGTCGACCAGAAGATGACCGCGAGGAAGGATCGGCACGCGGAGCTCGGGCTCGCGTGGCCCGACGACTCGGGCAAGGCCGCGCGCGTGCGGCTGTTCGAGGAGGGGGCGGCGGAGCCGTTCGTCGAGTTGGTGCTTGGCGAGGAGCGCGCGAATCCGCGCGCGCAGTTCGCGCGCAAGGGCGGCGAGGACCAGACCTGGCGCGTGCTTGGATCGGTGATGGCCGATGTCGAGACGCGGCGGTGGGTGGATGCGGAGCTTGTCACGCTGCCCGAGAACGAGGTGACCGCGGTGCGGTGGAACGGGCTCGAGATCAGGGGCACGGCGGGCGAGGACGGCAAGATGTCGTACGCCGCCGACGCGCCCGCGGCGCCGACCACCTTCGAATGGACCGACGCGCGGCGGCTGGCCGCGGTGCGCTCGATGCCGTCGTGGCTGTCGCGGCTCGAGCTCGACGATGTGCGCAAGGCGACGGGCGGCGCGCCCGACCCCGCGGTGTCGCTCGAGTTCGAGATGGTGCGCGGCACGCTCAAGGTGAACGGCGTGCGCGACGGCGACGCGGTGTGGGTGTCGTTCGAGGCGGCCGCGAAGGACGGCGCCCCGAGCGCCGCCGACATCAACGCGAAGAAGAAGTTTCCCGGCGACCCGTTCGTGCCCGACTGGAAGGACTTCGCCGCGAAGCACGCGGGCTGGGAGTACCGCCTTCCCGCGTGGAAGGTGACTCCGCTCGACGAGCCGGCGAACCTGCCGGCAGACGAAGCCGCGCCCGCCGATCCGAACGCGCCGACGCTGATCCCGAGCCAGCGGTGAGGGGGGTTCGGGCGCGTTCCTCTTCGATCGTGCAGGTGTTCCCGGATGCCGATGGCGAACGGGGCATCGCGGTTTCCGGCGGACCTTCGGGCAGCGCATGCGGCTCCGGCCGTCAGGATGGCGGCTGGCGATGTCCGCCGCCGCGGAACGACCCTGAAGGTTTCAGATAGCCGACCAAAAAGGTTGCAGATGGCCGAACTCTGGACTTACAATCAGCCGGATGTCGGACGACCCTCATCTGCCGAGACTCGCCGCGAAGCCGCTCGCCGACGCGCTCGCCGACAC
>JBJTOV010000113.1:0-4203 GCA_046074745.1 Planctomycetota bacterium
CGGGTCGGTGAATCCCGGCAAGTTCCTGATCGTGAACCGCGGCGCCGCGCCCGTGAAGGTGCTCGACGCCGTTCCCAACTGCAAGTGCACCGCGATCAGCGATGTGAAGGGAAAGACCATCGCGCCCGGCGCCACGCTCGAAATGTCGGCGTCGCTCTCGGCGCCGCGCGCGCCGGGCGAGAAGGAGGCGGTCGTGTTCCTCACCTTCGAGGGGGCGCCGCCTGTCCAGGCGAAGATCAAGGGCGATGTGCGGCTGCCCGTCGTGGCCACGCCGCCGTACGCCGATGCGCTCAAGGAGAATGTGCGCGGCACGGTGAAGCTGCGTTCGGCCGACGGCAAGCCCTTCGGCATCGTGCGCTCGGGCGGCCGCGAGCCCGTGTTCGTGGGCTTCGACCCGAAGACGGACGCGCCGCGCGCCGAGTACGAGATCGCGTGGGACCTCTCGGGCCGCGCGTGCGAGCAGATGCCGCTCTGGTGGTTCGTGTTCACCGACCGCGCCGACTGCCCCGTGATCCCGCTTCGCGTGCGCGACGAATGCACGGGCTCGAAGCACGACATGCCGCGCTTCCAGCGCTTCTGGATCGTGAAGGAAAGCCTGGTCGAGGCGGGGAACGGCATGCAGGGGAAGCCCACCGAGATCGAGGTCGACCTCGAGCACTACAACCCGCCGAAGCGCGGCGCCGTCGAGCGCCCCGACTGGCGCACGGTGACCGCGGTGCGCTCGCTCACGCCCGACCTGCAGGCCACGCTCGTGTCGACGAAGGATGTCGGCGCCGACGGTTGCCTTGTGAAGGTCGCGCTCGTGCCGACGCGCTCAGGGCCGATCGAGGGCGAGCTCGAGATCACCACCGCCACGGGCACGGGCCGCGTGCCCGTCACGATGTTCGCGAGGACCTGGTGAGCGCGCGTCCCGCCATGTGGCGGACGAGCGCGTCGGCGCTGGCCGACCTGCTGGGCGCGGCGGCCGAGGCGATGCTGGCCTCGCCGCTCCGCGACCATTGCGTGGTGCGGCTCCCTGCGCGCTGCACGCTGCTTGCGACGGGCGACATCCACGACAACCCGATCCACTTCGACGCGGTGGTGCGCGCGGCGCGGCTCGGCCGCTCGCCCGACCACCATGTGGTGCTGCACGAGCTGATCCACGGCGACAGGCTTGTGAACGACATGGACATGAGCCACCGCATGCTCGCGCGCGTGGCCGAGCTTGTGCTCGCGCATCCGCTTCAGGTGCATCCGATCCTGGCCAACCACGAGATCGCACAGTACCGCCGCCACCACATCTCGAAGGGCGCGGGCGACAACCTCGAGCTCTTCGACGCGGGTCTCGAGTGGGTGTACGGCGAGGAGGCCGACATCGCGGCCGAGGGGATCGGCCGCTTCGTGCGCGCGATGCCGCTTGCGGTGCTGTGCGCGAACGGCGTGATGGTGTCGCATTCGATTCCCGCGCCCGGGCTGATCGCGCATGTCGACCTCGACGCGTTCGCGCGCGACCTGCGCGACGACGACTTCGAGGGCCCCGCGGGCGCCGCCTATGCGATGACCTGGGGCCGCGGGCAGACCGCCGAATCGGTGGCGCGCCTTGCCGAGCGGTGGGGCGTGAAGCTCTTCGTGTGCGGCCACGCGCATGCGCCGACGGGCGCCGAGGTGATCGCGCCCGGGATGCTCGTGCTCAACACCGACCACCCGCAGGGCCGCGTGCTCGAGATCGACCTGGCCGCGCCCGCGCCCGATGCGAAGGCCGCGGTTTCCGCCGCCATGCCCGTCGCCACCTACATCGACCTCGAGACGCTTGGCGGGCTTGCGTGAGCGTCGCTGGCCCCGTGCTTTCGATCGACTGCGCGCAGCGCACCTCGGTGCTCGCGCTGTCGCGCGCGGAGGGCGAGGCGCCCACGGTGCGCGCGTTCGCCGCGGGTTCGGGCGCGCGCGAGGCGTTCTGGGACGAGCTGCGCGCGCTCGAGGCCGAGAGCGGCGTGCCTGCGCGCAGCCTGCGCGGCGTGGCGGTGGTGCTTGGGCCCGGTGGATTCACGGGGCTGCGGGTCGCGGTGGCGAGCGCGAAGGGCGTGGCGTACGCGCTCGGCGTGCCCGCGGCGGGCGTGCCGTCGAGCGAGGTGTTCGCGGCGTCGTTCGCGGCTCGGCACGGGCTGCGCGATGCGCGCGTGCTGGTGGCGCTTGCGTCGAAGGGCGACACGGCGTTCGTGGCCGAGGTCGCGATCGGCGCGGAGGGCGCTCGATCGGCGCACGAGCGTTCGGCGGCGGTGATCGGGCCCGACGCGCTCGAGGCGATGCTGCGTGCGGGTGCACCTGCCGCGATCCTCTCCGACGAGCACCTCGCGCCCACGCTTGCCGAGGTGTGCGCGCGGCATGGTTTCGCGGCGTCGCCGCTCGCGACCGACGGCGGCGCGCTCGATCTGCTTGCGCGCCGCGCGCTCGCCGAGTCGCCCGCCGACCCGTTCGCTCTTGTCCCGATCTACCCGCGCGAGCCCGAGGCCGTGACCAACTGGCGCGCGCGCAAGTCGATGGCCTGACGCGGTTTCCAGCATGGCGCCCGCAGCGCGCAGAAACTGCGCGTTTCAAGCCTGCTTGCCGCGAGGCCGCCACACGCTGCACAGACCGACCGAGGCGCGCGCGCATTTGGCGCTTCGCATTGCTTGGGCTCAAAGAGCGCGGCGCGGCGCCCGATCCACCTTGCGCGCATGGAAGCGCCTGGGGAAGACGCCGCAACCTGCGGCGAAGAAGGATGCGGCCGATCCGTCGGCCGGTGAGGAGGCAGGAATGGATTCTGGCGGACAAACGCCCGAAGGCATGAGCGGTAGCGGCGAGGCTTCGCGTCCCAACGAGCAGCGCCCGATCGCCCTGTGCCTCGGCTTTGACAGCGTGCGGTACCCGCAGGTCGAGCGCCTGCTCGAGTCGTCGGGCATCGAATGCCACGAAGTCTCGGGCGGAGACGCGGCGGTGCTGCGCATGGCATCGGGAGCGGTCGATCTGCTGCTCGTGTCGGAGCACATCGCGCCCGCCGAGTTCGCCCCGATCGCCGCGCAGGCGCGGCGCATCGCCTCGTCGATCAAGGTGCTCGTCGTGGGCGAGACGCCGCGCGACGGCCGCCTTCTCGAGGCGGTGCGCGCGGGCGCCACCGACTGGATCGATCTCTGCTCGTGCGAGGAGGACGCTGCGGCGCGCATCGCAGCCGCCATCGAGCTTGGCCGCGAGGAGCGCCGCCGCGAGGAGCGCGTGGCGCGCCTGAAGGGGATCTGCCGCAAGCTCGACGCCGCGCGCACCGACTTCTCCGAGCGCGTCGACTCGCTGTGCCAGGACCTGTCGCACGCGTGGCAGGATGTGCAGGGCCGCCTCGACGAGGCCGCCGTGGTCGGCGAGTTCCGCGGCCTGATCTCGCAGGAGCTCGATGTCGAGGACCTCCTGCGCACCGCGATGCAGTACCTGCTGACGAAGACGGGTGCGACCAACGCCGCCGTGTTCCTGCCCGGCTCGAAGCCCACCCAGTTCGGGCTCGGCGCCTATGTGCACTACGACTGCCCGCGCAAGCAGGCGGAGCCGCTGCTTTCGCGGCTTTCCTCGGATGTCTGCCCGCACATCGGGCCCACCGACGACATCGTGCGCTACGCCGACACCGCGGAGTTCGTGCAGTCGATCGGCGCCGAGGGCACCGTGCTCGACGGTTGCGACCTGATCGCCTTCTCGGCGCGCGACAACGGCGAGTGCATGGCCGTGTTCTTCCTGTTCCGAAACAGCAGCGAGCCGTTCGCCGACGAGCTGGCGGGCCTGATCGAGGCGCTGAAGGGCGTGTTCGCCTCGCAGATGGCCAAGCTCGTGCGCGTGCATCACCGCTCGAAGTTCTCGTGGCCCGAGGCCGCGGCGGACGAAGCGGAGGAAGGCGACGACGGCGAGGAGTTCGGCGAGGACTGGAAGCGCGCGGCCTGACGCGGCGGGCGCGCTACCCTGCGCGCATGCCACGACGCACGATCCAGGAGTTCCGCACCGAGCGCGCCAAGGGCCAGGAGGCCCTGATGGCCGCCGACCATCTGGGCATCAAGCGCTTCCTGCGCCTCGACAGCGCCACCTACGAAGACGGCGCGCTCGACGCGCGCACGAAGGAGCTGCTCGGGCTGGTGGCGAGCGCGGTGCTGCGCTGCAACGACTGCATCAACTACCACCTCGAGCAGTGCGTGAAGCTCGGCTTCACGAAGG
>JBJTOV010000114.1:0-4708 GCA_046074745.1 Planctomycetota bacterium
CGATGCGACCGAACACGGTCACCTGGCCGTCGAGCTGCTCGCTCGGCGACAACAGGAACATGAACTGGCATCCCGAGGAGTTGGGCGCGGGGTCGGTCTTTCCCGGCACGGGCTGGCGCGCGAGCACGATGCGGTCGGCGAGCGGCGCGCGGCGGTCCGGCCGGTCGATCTCGTCGGGAACGGTCCAGCCGCCCGTCGAGCGTCCGCCCGCGCCGCCCGTGGCGGTGGCGGGGTCGCCGCCCTGCACGGCAAAGCCGCGGACCTTGCGATGGAAGGTGGTGCCCGTGTAGGTGCCCGCCTCCGCGTGCTCGATGAAGTGCGCCACGGTGTTGGGCGCCGACTCCTCGAAGAGGTCGAGCATGATCGAGCCCTTGCTGGTCACGATCTCGACGATCGGGTTGTCGTCGCGGCCCGCGTCGCGGGTCATCGCGCCAAACTCCTTGAGCCACGCATCGCGCAGCGTGCCGATGCGCGCCGACAGCGCGTTGATCTCCTGCTGCTGCGCGGGTGTCCGGTTCAGCGACGGCGCGGTGTTGAGCGCGGCCTGCGCCTCGTCGAAACGCATCATGCCGATGTTCGCCTCGGCGAGCGCGATCCTCGCATCGATGGCGCGCTCGGGGCCGAAGTTTCGCTGCAGAAGCCCGAACGCCTTGTCGAACCGCGCGCTCGCGATGCATTCCTGCGCCCAGAGCAGCGCGACCACATCGCTGTCGCCCGACATCGACTTCATCTTCTCGAACGACGCGTCGATGCCAGCATCGTCGCCGATCCAGATCGCGACGGCCACGCGGGCCGGGCAGAGCCGCTGCACCATCTCGAGCGTCGAGGTGGGCGCGTTGATGTCGCGGTCGAGGTCCGCGGCCAGCTTCACGAGGTCGCGGCGGGTCGCCTCGTCGATGGTTCCGCGCGTGCCGATGTAGTTGGCGAGCTCGCGAAAGCGCTGCTCGCTTACGCTGACGGGCGGCTGCGCGGGCTTCGCAGGCTTTGCCGGCGGCTGGACCTGCACCGCCTGCGCGAAACCAAGGCTCGGCGCGGCAAGAGACACGGCGGCTGAAACGGCGGCCGCGAGGCCGAGCGTGGTGGCGGGTCGGTGCTGCATCGTGTGGCGTCTGGTGTTCATGGCTTCGCTCGTTCAGGCGGGATATCGGCTGCTCGTCTTGTCTGTCTCCCACACGCACACCGACCGGAGCTCGGCGCCCACCGCGGCTACCGCCGGTGCGAGCAATCCGTGGCACACGCGGGCGATGTTCTCGACCGACGGGTTCAGGTCGCGGAACTCGGGGCAGTCGAGGTTGAGATGCTTGTGGTCGAAGCGCGCCATGATCTCGTGCGCCACCACGCGCTCGATGTCGGCGAACCCGAACTCCGCCCCAGTTCCGACGGCGACCGAGACCTCGACGCGGTAGTTGTGGCCGTGCCCGTTCGGATTGTTGCACTTCCCGAACAGGCGACGGTTCTCATCGTCGGTGCGCCCGGCCAGGTGCATGCGATGCGATGCCGCGAATTCGAAGGTCTCGCTCAGGAGCGCGGTGTCGGGCATGGCGGTCTCGTGGGTGGTCGAGAGGAAAGGGGAGGGGCGGAGCGTCAATCGGGCAAGCGGGGCGGGCAGCACGGCGCCGAGCGCACGCGCCGCGGTGGCGAGCAGCGAGCCCGCCTCCGCGGGCAGCGCTCCCATCGCCTCGGCGCGCATGGCCCCGTCGAAGAGCGGGACCACGAGATCGCGCACGGCGCGATCGATGACTCCGATGTCCACCAGGTACCCCGTGGCGTCGGGGTCGCCGCGGCAGACGACCTCGAGTTCGAGCACCCCGCACAGCATCGAGCCGGGCACGACCCCGATCAGCCCGTTTCCACTGCCTGCAGAACTTCCCGAGATGGAGCTTCCCGCGATGGCGCCGCCCGCGGCGGCCGTCCTTGGGCGCGCCGAAGGGGTGAATCGGACGATGCGGGAAAGATCCTGCATGGCGGGGCGGGTCTCGCTCGGAGGTCAGTATCTCGGCTCAGGGGCGCCTGCGAGCCCAGGAATGGGGGGTTCTCGGAACCCGTTCGGGGGACGGCTCCAGCCAAGGCGTAGAACAATCAGGAAGTGGACGGAACTCAAGTTTGACGCGCGACGAAAAACGGATACCCTGATCCCAGTAGGTAGGAATTCACCTACCTCTTCATTGCCCCCGGAAGGGCTCGGTCTGAGGCAACTGTCTCGACCGGGCCTTTTTCTTTGGCTGCTGGAGGCCGCCCCGATGAGCTCCGAATGCAGCCCGCCCTGCGATCCCTCGATTCCCGAGGGAAAGCGGGCGGTTTCGAAAGTTCGTGTCTCCGCGCAGCATCATCGCGGCGTGTCCGAGGCCGCGCCACGCAGGCGGAGCGTGACTCGCGTGCCCGGCTTCGGCATTCGTTCCGAAAACACTTCCCACAGCGGCGTTGCCGCCGACGCCTGATCGGGAATCACTTCGACCGCCGCGATGGTCTCGTCGCCGAAAGTCACGAGCCCGACCAGCGAACCCGACCCATCGGCTACATAGCGTTCGGCCCCCGTGCGCGGGTTTCGGTAGATGCGCGAGCCTGCGAACACGAACCGCGACGGCGGCCGCGCACCGTCGAGCGCAGGCACGACGGGGCTCGCGCGAACGAAATGCTCAAGCGGCAGCGGATCGCGGCCTTCGATCAAGACTTCGATCGCGATCTCTCCGCCGCGCGGCGCCACGCCTTCGACCGCGAGCGAACCATCGTCGCGCGTCACCTCTCGCCAGCGGCCGGGTTCGCCCGCTTCGATTCCCACGAGGAGAAGCGCCGCATGCACTTCGCTGGCCTTCCCCTCGAACGCGAACAGCGCCTCGTGCTCGCGTGTGCCGACGAGGCAGACATACTGCTCGAGAAACCCGACCTCGAGCACCGCCGTCGCGCGCAGCTCCACCGTGCGCGATGCGCGGTCGGCGCGGATGAGAGGCGTGAGCTCGATCCACTTCGGCTCGGGAGCGCTTGGCGCGGCAGGAGCCGAATCGGCGGAATCCGTCGCGCCCGCCGTCGGCGGAACGAGGGCTGGGGGCGTGGGCGGCGCGACGGGCGCAGCCGCGGCCGCCGCCACCGACTCCACGGGTTCCGCGCGCATCCCGCTCGACTTGCAGCCAGCAACCGCGGCCGCAGCCACAGCCAACGCCGCGATGAACGCTAAACGCCGCATCACGCCCCCGCACTCCACAGCCGTCGACCGCCGCAAAGCGCGATGCCGATGGCATCGGACACATCCGCGGGGCCGGGAATCGCCGTCAAGCCGCACTGCGCCATCACCGCGCGCTGCACCTGCAGCTTGGTCGCGCGACCGTTGCCCGTCAGCGCGCGCTTCATCTCTGCGGGCGGCAGCTCGGCCACGGGCAGCCCGCGCTGCTCGGCCACGAGAAGCACCACGCCGCGTCCGTGCGCCATCTGGATCGCGGTGCGCGCGTGCTCGACATGGGCGAACACGCCTTCGAGCGCCATGTGGGTGGGGCGGCTCGCCTCGATCACCTCGACGAGGTCGTCGTGCAGCTGGCGAAGCCGCGACGAGAGCGGGGCGCTCGCGTCGAGGCGCAGCACGCCCGCGTCGACGATGCGCGCCTCGCCGCGCGCGGCCACATCCACCACCGCGAAGCCCGCGATGCGCGTTCCAGGGTCGATGCCGAGCACGCGCGCGCGCGTCGAAACGCTGCTCCAGGTTCCGTCGCGCCGCGTCGACTTCACGCGCCGCTCCGCGTGCGCCCGTAACCGCCGCCGCGCGTGTCGCTCTGCAGCAATCCGTCGCCGAGCCGCACCACGCGCTCGCAGCGCGCGGCGATGCGGTCGTAGTGCGTGACCATGATCAGCGTCAGGCCCTTCGCATGCAGGTCCTCGAAGGTCTCGAGGATCGACTGCCCCGTGCTCGAGTCGAGGTTTCCCGTCGGCTCGTCGGCCATCAGGATGGCGGGCCGCCCGACCAGCGCCCGCGCGATGGCCGCGCGCTGCTGCTGGCCGCCCGAGAGTTCGTTCGGCCTGTGCTCGGTGCGGTTCTCGAGTCCGACCGTCGCCAGCGCCTCGAGCGCGCGATCGCGCCGCTCGTGTCGGGGCATTCCGCGGTAAAGCAGCGGGATCTCGACATTCTCCGCGATGGTCAGCTCGTGGATCAGGTTGAACGCCTGGAACACGAACCCGATCTTCTGGCCGCGCACGCGCGACAGCGCGTCGTCGCCGAGGGTCTCGACCGCGTCGCCGTCGAGCTCGTACCGCCCCGCGGTCGGGCGGTCGAGGCAGCCGAGGATGTTCATCAGCGTGCTCTTGCCCGAGCCCGATGCGCCCATGATCGCCACATACTCGCCGCGCGGGATCACGAGGTCGAGCGGCTTGAGCGCCTCGACCAGCACCGAGCCGTCGGGCTTGAAGTAGGTCTTCGAGATGCCGAGCAGACGCGCCGCGGCGGGGGCGCCGTGGGCGGGGCTTCGGGGGTTCATGGCGTCGGCGACGGTCACGGGCGCGATGGTAGCACCCGCCGCACCGCGGGGCGCCCGCGATGCGCTACCCTCGCGGCCGTGAACGCGCTCCGCGCCAGTTTCGAACGCCAGCGGCATGAAGGCCCGCTCGTCCTGCTTTCGCGAAGGCTGATGAGCGACCAGCTCACGCCCGTGCTTGCGTACCGCCGGCTCGTGCTTCCCGACGAGCGCACCGCTCCGAGCTTCCTGTTCGAGTCGGTCGAGAACGG
>JBJTOV010000115.1:0-20291 GCA_046074745.1 Planctomycetota bacterium
GTTCGCCGAGGCCGACGCCGAGCCGAGCGACGACCTGCTTCGCCGCACCACCTCGCTTCTCGCCGCGATGCGACGCGCTGGATTCGCCGGCCGCGAGGTGACGGTCGGGCTTCCTGCCTCGGTCGCCCGCATGCAGGTGACGCGCATGGCGCCGCTTTCCGACAAGGATGCCGCCGATGCCGTGGCTTGGGAGGCATCCGAGCGGCTCGGCATCTCGCATGAGTCGATCGTCGCGGCATCCGTCGCGACCGGAGCGCATGCGCAGGCAGGCGATGCCCGCGAGGAGCGCATTCTGGTCGGAATGGACCGCCGCGAGGTCGATGGGGTGCTCGACGCGCTGCTTTCGGCAGGATACGAACCGGTGCTCGTCGAGCCGCGCTTCGCGTCGATCGCGCGCGCGCTGAGCCGACGCACCCGCCGCGATGCCGATGCAGCCGATGTGCGCGCGGTTCTCTTCGTGGATCACGCGTCCTCGACCGTGCTCGTGCTGCGCGGAAGCCGCGTCGCCTTCTGCCGCGAGATCGCGATCGGGGGCAAGGGGCTCGACGAGGCGGTGGCCGCCAGGCTGTCGGTCTCGGTCGAGCAGGCGTCGGCGTTGCGTGCGCGGCGCTGCGCCGCCGTCCGCGGCGACGGGCCGGCGGTCGACGCGGTGGCGGAAGACGCGGCAATGGCGGCGACGCGCGCAACGCTCGACATGCTCGCGGGCGAGGTCGCGCTCTACCTCCGCTACTTCAGCGTTTCGTTCCGCGGCGGACAGGTGCAGCGCATCGTGGTCGGCGGACCGCATGGCTGCGAGCCGAGGCTGGCGGCGACGGTCGAGGAATCCTGCAGGATTCGCGCCGTGGACGCCGTCGAGGAGCTTCCCGAGGCCTTCCGCGCGCCTGCGTGGGCCGCCCAATCCATGGACTGGTGCGCGGCGTTCGGCCTTGCGGCATGGTCCGAGCCGCGCATCGCGGCGTCGAGGGAGCGTGCGGCATGAACGATGGACGGCTCGACCTGCTTCCGATCGATGTGCGCGCGCGCATTGCGCGCGGACGGATCGCGCGCCGCATGCTTGCGCTTGCGGTCGCCGTGACCGGCCTCGCCGCGGCGACGGCCGCCACGAGCGTGTGGGTGGATCGGCACGCGCAGCGCCTTCTGCAGTCGGTGCGCGCAGAGGCCGAAACCGTTCTTGCGATCGAATCCGAGATCCGGCAGCTCGAGCTCCAGCGGAAGGTGTCGAGAGACCTTCTCGAGCAGCAGCGGGCCCTTGCGGTGACCGTGCCTGCGAGCGGGCTGATCGGCGCGGTTTCGGGCGCGCTTCCGCAGGGTGCCGTGCTCGAGAAGATCGAGCTCGACTTCCTGAACATCCAGGGCGAGGCCCGAAAGGGCCGCCGTGCGGCGCGCGTCGACAAGGAGCCGCGCGAACTCAGGGGCGAGATCGCAGGCATCGCTGCGTCGGACGGCGATGTCGGGTCGATCGTCGATGCGCTGGCCAAGGTCGCCCCGATCTCGAATGTCAGCCTCGAGTCGAGCCGCAGCCGCGAATTCCGCGGCGCGAGCGTCCGCGAGTTCCGCATCACCTTCCGCGTCGACCTCGAACGCCGGTGGCGCATGCCCGCCATGTCGGCCGAGGCCCTTTCCTCGATGGAGGGGAAGCCATGAACTGCTCGCTCCGAACCTCGCTCATGCTGCTCTCCATCGCGGTCATCGCGCTCGGGCTCACCGTGTGGAAGCTCGCGCTTCCGGCGTTCGAGGAGTCGGAGCGCCGCATGCTCGAGGCAGGGCGCCTGCTCGCGCTCAGTTCGCAGGAGACCGCGCTGCGCAGCGCGCGCGACCGCGTGCGCGGGGAACTGGAGCGGGTGGTCGCGAATGTGCGCTCGACCGTCCGCGCCATTCCGACCGAGCCCGATCAAGCCCACCTGATGCGCATGCTGTCCGTCGGTGCGTCGGATGAAGTGGGAAGCCAGACGATCGTGGCGGGAGATCCCGTGCCCGCCATCAACGCCGATTCGACGCCATTCCAGGCCGTGCCGGTGACGGTCGAGATGGAGGCGACCTTCGCCCGCGTGATGCAGGTGCTGGCGCGCGCCGAGCGCGATGCCCGGCTCGTGCGTCCGCTGCATGTGTCCATTCTGCGGCCTGCCGATGGAGGCAATGGAAGCACCGCGAAGGAAGGTCCGCGATTCGTGGACGCCAAGATCGAACTCGATGTCGTGTTCGGTTCGGCGTTCGAAGGAGCAACCCGATGAGCGGCATGCACGATGCGACGGGCAGCGCCGCGAGGCGCGTGGTGGAATGGACGCGGCGACATCGTCGGGCGCTGGCGCTGACGGCCGTGCTTGGCGCGGTCGTGTGGGCGAAGCCCATGGGCCTGCTGCTCTGGGCGCGCATCCGCATCCTGACCAGCATTCCCAAGACCGCGATCGCCGACGAGCCGGGCGCGCTCGTGCAGCGCGACAATGAACCCGCGGAAATCGATACAGGCCTTCCCGAGGCGCTCATCGTCACCACCGACCCATTCGCGATCGACGCTACGGTCTTCCCAAGTCAGACCGACTCGGCAGAAACCGCGCCCGTCGCGGCGCCGAGTTTCAAGCCAGAAACGCCGAAGTCCGAAGACCGTGGACCTGATGGGCCTGAATTGGCGCGGCGTGCGGCGGAACGGTTCCGCCTTCAGTCGGCCGGTGCAGGTCTCACCACGGCGGTCATCGATGGTCGGACCTATCGGATCGGCGACATCATCGACGGCTTCGGCGGCGCGAGCTTCAGGCTCGTCGAGGTCCGCGAGCAGTCGGTCGTGCTCGATTGCGACGGGGTCGCCTACGAGATCGGCTTCCGTGGCACGGGCTTTGCCGAAGGCGGCGCCAAGCCTTCGCGCCCCAGGCGCTAGTCGAAGCAGTTATCTGTCCAACTTGAACCGGATGGCGAGCGCGCAGCTGTAGCGCGCGGACCGCATGCACGATCGCGGCCGTGGCCGCATTGAACGCGATTCGGCCGCGTGGCCGATAGACGCCCGAGACCACCATGCTCAATCACAACGACCACTCGCCGCTTCGTTCGTCGAACCGCATCGTCCGCAACGCGTGCTTCATCGCGACCCTCGCCGCAAGCGGCGTTGCGTTCGCGCAGGACGCGGCGCCTCCCGCCGATGCCGCGCCCGCCGCGGCGCAGTCGGCTCCCGCCCCCGCGACCGGCAAGGGCCAGGTCACGCCGAGCACGGGCAAGAGCTCGGGCGACACCTTCACGGTGCAGTTCCAGGAGACCGACATCCTGCAGGCCCTGCAGATGCTGTCGCTCCAGGGACGCCGCAACATCGTGGCGTCGAAGGGCGTGTCGGGATCGGTGACCGCGAACCTCTACGATGTCACGGTGTTCGAGGCCCTCGAGGTCCTCATGCGCGCCAACGGCCTGCGCATGGAGGAGTCGGGCAACTTCATCTATGTCTACACCGCCGAGGAGTTCGACGAGCTGCAGCGCTCGCGCCTGAAGCGCGAGAGCCGCAGCTTCAAGCTCGAGTACCTGAACGCGAAGGACGCTGCGGACTTCATCACGCCGATGCTCTCGGCGCAGGGCAAGGTCTCGTTCGTGGGCGATGTCGACAAGGGCTTCCAGGCCTCGGCCTCGGACGGCGGCACCGACAGCTGGGCGCTGCAGGGCATGATCGTGGTCAGCGACTTCGCCGACCAGCTCGGCGCGATCGAGAAGCTGCTCAAGGACATCGACACTCCGCCGTCGCAGGTCGTGGTCGAGTCGACCGTGATCGGCACCAATGTCGACCAGGCCGACGGCTTCGGCGTCGACATCTCGGTGATCGGCGACCTGAGCTTCACCGACCTCACCAATCCGACCTCCGCGGCCAGCGACCTCTTCCTCGGCAACGAGGACGGCGTGGCCACCAACCAGGCCTCGGCCGTCAACAGCAATGTCGCCGGCTGGGACAACCCCTCCACGCTGCGCGTGGGCGTGATCTCCGACGATGTCGCGGTGTTCCTGCGCATGCTTGACCAGGTCACCGACACCACGGTGCTCGCGCGTCCGCGCGTCATGACGCTCAACCGCCAGCGCGCGCAGATCCTCATCGGTACCCGCGTCGGCTACCTGTCGGCCACCACGACCCAGACCGCGACCACGCAGTCGGTCGAGTTCCTCGACTCGGGCATCAAGCTGATCTTCAGGCCGTTCATCTCGAGCGACGGCTCGATCCGCATGGAGCTTGCGCCGAGCGTGAGCGAGGCAAAGATCGTCGACCTGCAGGACACCTCGGGCCAGACGCTGCCCGTGCCGAACGAGGACACCAGCGAGATCGTGACCAATGTGCGCGTGAAGGACGGCCAGACGCTCGTCCTCGGCGGTCTCTTCAAGGAGACGACCAAGGTCACCCGCCGCCAGGTGCCGGTGCTTGGCGATGTGCCGATTCTCGGCAACGCGTTCAAGGGCTACGACGACGAGATGAAGCGCCAGGAGATCATCTTCCTGATCACGCCGACGATCGTGAAGGACGAGATCGCCCGCATCTGGTCCGACGAGGCCCGCGAGTTCGAGCGCGCGGCGCGCATCGGCGCGCGCGAAGGCCTGCTGCCGTTCTCGCGCGACACGCTCACCACCGAGCAGAACCAGGCCGCGATCGAGGCGATGGCCAAGGGCGACAGCGAGCTGGCGCTCCACCATGTCGAGAACTCGCTGCGCCTGCAGCCGACCCAGCCCGAGATGATCCGCCTGCGCGAGATGCTGCAGGGCAACGCCACCACGGCGGGCGCCCACTACGAGCGCAGCATGATCCAGCGCGTGATCAAGAGCCAGCTGCTGAACGACGCCGACCCGACCAAGCCGAAGGCCGCTCCCGTCGCCGCACCCGGAGCCGCGGGCTCGGCGACCACCGCTCCGAAGTCGGGCGGAACCGCGAGCGGCACCGTGCAGCCCGCGGGTGGCGCCGCTCCCAAGACCGCCGCGCCCGTGAAGGCGTCGCCGACGACCACGGCGCCCGCCAAGGCGGGCGGCTGACCGCTCGTTCGTTGAACGCACCGACCCGAAAGGGCCGAAAGAACCAGAAGAAGCGGACCCGCGCCCGAACAGGGCGCGGTCCCTTTTGAATTGTCCTTGCCTGCGCTTCCCGCACTCGAGAATCCACATGAGGACCGACATGACCGTCCATCCGCGCTCCGCCGTCGTTTCGCTGGCCGCCTCGCTCGTGCTCGCCGCCGTGGTGGCGGGAGGCTGCGCGCCGCGGTCTGCGGGCGTTCAGGCGCGCGCCGAGGCCGACGCGCGGTTCAGGCGCACGACCAGCATCGTGAACTACGACCAGGCCAAGCAGGCCTTCGAGGCGGGCCAGCTCGACAAGGCCCGCAAGGAGATCGAGTCGGCCATCGCGCGCAGCGACAAGGAGGCGAAGTATTGGTCGCTGCTCGGGCGGATCGAGATCGAGTCGAAGCACCTCGAGAAGGCGATCAGCGCCTTCGCCAAGGCCATCGAGTGCGATCCTGCGCTCGCCGAGCCGTACTACTTCCGCGGCATCGTCTACCAGCGCTGGAGCGACAACACGAAGGCGATCGCCGACTACACGAAGGCGTCGGAGCTCGACCCCGAGCGTCTCTCCTACCTGCTCGCCGCCGCGGAACTGCTGGTCGCCGAGCGCAGGCTCGACGACGCGCGCGCGATGCTGCTGCCGAAGCTCGCGTATTTCGAGCACAATGCGGCGCTGCATGAGCTGCTCGGCGATGTCGCGTCGCTGTCCGGCGACCATGCCGCCGCCGCGCGCAGCTACGAGCGCGCGCTGCTGATCGACCCCGATGCGCCGCTCGTCGCCGAGAAGGTGATGGCCGCGCAGTTCGACGCGGGCGAGTGGCAGGCCTGCCTCGAGTCGGTGCGCAGGCAGCGCGCCCGCCATTCGTCCGATGCGAACGGACTGCGCCCCGAGCTGCCGATCGATGTGTACCGCTACGAGGGCCGTTCGCTCGCGATGCTCGGCCGCACCGCCGAGGCGCGCGCGGTGTTCGCGGATCAGGTGCGTTCGTTCCCCGAGGACACCACGGGCTGGGCCGACCTTGCGTCGACATCGCTCGAGTCGGGCGACATCGACCGCGCCGAGATCGCCGCGGAGCGCCTGATCGCGCTTGCCGCCGCCGATCCTGACGGATACGCCCTGCGAGGAATGGTCGCCGCCGCCCGCAGCGACCACGAGGGAGCGGTGCGCTGGCACCGCATGGCCTGCGAGCGCGCCCCCGCGAACGCAGACCTGAAGGTCGCGCTCGGGCTTGCCCTGCAGGCCGCGGGCAACACGCTGGAGGCCTCGCAGGTTCTCGCCGAGGCCTTGAAGCAGGACCCGAAGAGCGAACTTGCGCGCGCGGCCTTCGCGAGCGTGGGCGGAACGGCCGGAAACGACGGCCAGGACTGAATCGAGCCCCGTTTCGGCCCGATGGGACGGTGATGTCCCGACAGGCTGGACCGGTTTCGGCGCGTTCCACGCGCACGGCGCTGCCCCGTGCGGGTGCTGCGGCATTGTGCGCGGGTGCCGCGCTCGGCGCCGCGTTCGGCGCCGCGCTCCTTTCTGGTGCGTCGGTCGCCGCGGCCGTCGCCGCAGCCGTCGCCGCAGCCCTCGCATCGGCCATCGCCGCGGGCGCGGCGGCTCTGGTTCTTGCGCGCCGCGCAAACACCGATGCGCCTCCTGCGAACCCCACGACCGCCCGGACGGATTCCGACAGGCTCGATGAACTCGACCTGCTGAAGCGCGCCATCGAGGTGCGCTGCGCCCAGCGGAGCGCGCTTCTCGACGCCGCCACCGACGCGATCGTGCTCGTCGACCGCCATGGCGAGACGCTGTACGCAAACCGCGCCGCTGCGGCGCTGCTCGGCGAAGCCGCGGCCACCGCGGGTACGCGCGCCGCGTTGTCGTCGCTTCCCCAGCAGGTCGCCCGCGCGGTGCAGGGCGTTGCGTCGGGCACGGGCGGCGAACGACGCCGAATCGAGTGCGATCTGAACGACGACCGCGCATCGCCCGTCGTGGTGCACATCGTGGCGGTCGGCACGCCCGGCGACGGGCAGGCCGCGCTCATGGTGCGCGATGTGCGCGCCGAGCGCGAGGCGGGCCGCATGAAGAGCGAATTCGTGGCCAAGGCGAGCCACGAGCTGCGCACGCCGCTCGCGTCGCTGCGCGCAAGCGCCGAGATGCTCGCCGACGGCGAGTTCGAGGGCGCGCCCGACGGCGCCGCGCAGCGCGCGGAGCTCGCCAGCATCATCCTGCACGAATGCCACCGCCTCGAGGCGCTGGTCGACCGCATGCTCGACATCGGCCGCATCGAGAGCGGCATGGCGCGCATCGTGGCCGAGGCGGTGGATCTGTCGCAGCTGGCGGCCGAGTGCGTGGGCGAGCAGGGGCCCGAGGCGATGCGCCGCCGCATCTCGCTGCGCACGGGCACGCTCGAGCGCGGCGCCGTGGCGATGGCCGACCGCCCGCTCATGAAGCAGGTGCTCCTCAACCTCGTCTCGAACGCCCTGAAGTACACCCCCGATGGCGGCGAGGTCACCGTCGAGGTGGGGGTCGACAACCTCGCGCGCGCGGTGGTGGTGTCGGTGCGCGACAACGGCATCGGAATCCCCGAGCACGCGCTGCCGCGGCTGTTCGGCAAGTTCTACAGGGTCGAGAACCACGAGAAACTGGCCAAGGGAACGGGTCTCGGACTCAACCTGTGCCGCAACATTGTCGAAGCACTGCACGGAGGCCAGATCGGGGTCGATTCCCGCGTGGGGTCGGGTTCCCGCTTCTGGTTCACGGTCCCGATGGAGCAGGCGGGCAAGCGCGCCGCCTGACGCAGCATGCAGAACGAATCAAACCGCGGGCGGATCCTGGTGGTCGACGACGAGGCGCACATCGTGCATGTCGTCGCGCTGAAGCTACGCAACGCGGGGTTCGAGGTGCTGACCGCCGGCGACGGCGACGAGGCGCTGGCGATGCTTGCGGGCGAGCCCGTCTCGATGGTGGTGACCGACCTGCAGATGCCCGCGATGACCGGCATCGAGCTTGCGCGCGCGATGGTGGCACGGCCCGCGCTTGCGCAGATTCCCGTGCTCATGCTCACCGCGCGCGGCCACCTGCTGCGCGAGGGCGAGGCCGACAGCGCCAACATCCGCCGCGTGGTGCACAAGCCGTTCTCGCCGCGCGCGCTGCTGGCCGAGATCGAGTCGGTGCTCGCCGATGCGCCGCGCCGGGAGGCTGCGTGACCAACGCCGTCGGCCACAGGCTGCACGACTTCGCCCGCGCGTTGCGCGGGGCCGACGCCGTGCTGCTTCCGGCCGATGCGGCCGAGCGGGATCCGTTCGCCGGCGATGCGACCGATGTGCTGCGCGCGCTGTGCGCGTCGCCCATGGCGCGCGCAACGGTGGCGCGGGTGTCGGCACGCTGGGCCGTCGACGCGCCCGCCCTTGCCGAACCGCTTCCGGGATTCGCCGTCATGCCGCTGCCGCTTCCGCGCCAGGCCGCGGGCGGGCGATTCGTCGCCGTCACGCTGCTCGCCGAGTCGCTCGACGGAGAGACGATCGAGCAACTGGCGCAGTCGGCGAGGGCCGATGCGCGCCTCGCGCGCACGCTGCTGCGCGCGTCGGGCCTGTGCGACCGCCGCGGACTCGCGCGCGTCGCGCGGCTCGTGGCGTCGCTCGCGCGCGCCGAGGCCGAGCGCCTCGCGGGCGTCGAGGCGGGCGACCAGCTTTCCGCCGCGTTCGAGGAGCTCCACCTCCTGCATTCGCTGTCGGGCGACATGGCCGTCGGCAGCTCGCCCGCGCGCTTCGTGGCGCGCACGCTGGCCGAGCTGCGCCAGACGATCGGCTGCCGATGGACCGCGCTGCGCCTGACGGGCGCGGGCGCGCAGCTGCTCGGCCTCTCGTCGGGCGGCGTCGTGGCCGACGGCATCGAGACCTCCGAGGCGCGGCGCAGCCTCGACGGCACCGCCGACCTCGCACGCGCGCTCGTCGTGGGAAGCGACCTCGTGCTGGCGCCCGTCCGTCGCGACGGCGAGGCGATCGGCGTCCTTGCCGCAGGCGAGCGCTTCTCGGGCGACGGCGCGATGTCGAATGTCGAGCGCACGCTCGTCGAGACGGCGGCGGGGCACCTCGCGGTCTTCCTCGACAACGCGCGGCTCTACCGCGACCTCGACGCGATGTTCCTCGGCGCGCTTTCGGCGCTCGTGTCGGCGATCGACGCGAAGGACCCGTACACGCGCGGCCATTCGCAGCGCGTCGCGCTGCTCTCGCGGCAGATCGCCGATGCGGCCGGGCTGTCCGCGAAGGAGCTCAAGGATGTGCACATCGCGGGCCTCGTCCACGATGTGGGGAAGATCGGCGTGCCCGAGCACATCCTCCGCAAGAAGGACCGCCTCGACGACGCCGAGTTCGAGGCGATCAAGCAGCATCCCGAGATCGGCTGGCGCATCCTGCGCGACATTCCGCAGTTCGCGCCCGTCCTCGGCGGCGTGCGCCACCACCACGAGCGCTACGACGGCCGCGGCTACCCGCACGGCATCGCGGGCGCCGACATCCCGCTGTTCGCGCGCATCATCGCCATCGCCGACACCTTCGACGCGATGAGCTCGACGCGCACCTACCGCTCGGCGCGCCCGCGCGCCGCGGTGCTTGCGGAGCTGCGCCGCTGCGCGGGCACGCAGTTCGATCCGCGCCTGATGCAGGCGTTCCTCGAGGTCGACCTCTCGGCCTACGACGCCATGAACGCCGACCACCGCGCCGGCGGCGACACCGCGAAGGAGGCGGCATGAAGATCTCGTGCGAGCAGCATGGCGACATCGCACTCGTGATCGCGAGCGGCGACTTCGCGCACGACGGCGAGGACCAGTTCCGGCGCGTGGTGGGGGAGCGGCTGGCGCAGGGTTCGCGCAGCGTGATCCTCGACCTTGCGAATGTCCCGTCGACCGACAGCGCGGCGCTCGAGTGCCTGCTGTGGACGGCGGAGGAGACGGCGCACCGCGGCGGCACGCTGCGGCTCGTGGCGCCGCAGGACCATGTGCGCGAGGCGCTGCGGCTGACGCGGCTGACCGATCGGTTCGAGTACGCCGAGAGCGTGGAGCTCGCGGCGCGGAGCATGAGGTGACGGAGGTCCCATGGGCGCGCTACCACGGCATCAGGCGTTCGTCGACAGGCTTCCCCGGCAGCAGCTGGGCGAGGCGCTGGTCGCCCGCGGGCTGATCACGCCGAAGCAGCTCGGCGACGCGCTCGAGCACCAGAAGGAGAAGGGCCACAGGCGGCTGCTGGGCGAGACGCTGGTCGAGCTCGGCTTCGTCACCGAGCACGATGTGATGGAGGTCGTGGCCGACGGCTACGGCCTGCCGTTCGCGCGCGACATCGCGCGCATCGCCGACCCGCGCTGCATCGAGGTGCTTCCGCGCGAGTACCTGCAGGAGCATCTCGTCCTGCCGATGTTCCTCGTGCGCGGCACGCTCACGGTGGCGGTGGCCGAGCCCGCGAACTTCTACCTCGTCGACGAGCTGCGCGCGCGCACCAAGCACGATGTGCAGATCGTGGCCACGACCGCAGGCGAGATCCGCGCCGCGCTCGACGCCTATGTGCCCGCCGCGAATGTGTTCGTGATCGACGAGATCGTGGGCGAGATCGACGAGCACTCGCTGAGCGTGGTCGAGGGCGACACCGCCGAGATCGACGACCTGCGCGAGGTCGCGGGCCAGTCGCCCGTCGTGAAGACCGTGAACTGGCTGCTGTGGACCGCGGTGCACGAGGGCGCGAGCGACATCCACATCGAGCCCGGCGACCGCCGCCTGCGCGTGCGCTACCGCATCGACGGCCGCCTGTTCGAGAAGGCCGATCCGCCGTGGAAGATGGCGGCGGCGATCTCGAGCCGCATCAAGATCATGGCGGGCCTCGACATCAGCGAGCGCCGGCTGCCGCAGGACGGCGACATCCATGTCATGCTCGACGGCCGCCCGATCGACCTGCGCGTGTCGACCATGCCGGGCCGCTTCGGCGAGAAGGTCGTGGTGCGCGTGATCGACAGCCGCGCCAGCCTCGTGCCGCTCGAGCGCCTCGGCATGACGCCCGCGCTCCTCGGACGCTGGAAGGGCGTGATCGACCGGCCGAACGGCATCGCGCTCGTCACGGGCCCGACGGGCAGCGGCAAGTCGACCACGCTGTACTCGGTGCTTGCGTCGCTGAACGGCGCCGACCGCAACATCTCGACCGTCGAGGATCCCGTCGAGGCCACGCTGCAGGGCGTGAACCAGTTCCAGGTGAACGACAAGGCGGGCTTCAGCTTCGCGTCGGCGCTGCGCGCCATGCTGCGCCAGGACCCCGATGTGATCATGGTGGGCGAGGTGCGCGACGCCGAGACCGCGGCCACCGCGGTGCAGGCCGCGCTCACGGGCCACCTCGTGTTCTCCACGCTGCACACGAACGACGCGACGAGCGCGGTGACGCGCCTCGTGAACATCGGCATCGAGCCCTATCTCGTGGCCGCCACGGTGCGCGGCGTGCTCGCGCAGCGGCTGGTGCGCAAGATCTGTCCGCACTGCCGCGAGCAGTTCGAGCCCGACGCGCACATGCGCGCCGAGGTCGAGGCGGTGACGGGCCCGTTTGCGCAGCTCACGCGCGGCGCCGGCTGCGCGCGCTGCCGCGGCAGCGGATTCGCGGGCCGGATCGGCGTGTTCGAGCTGCTCGTGCCCGACGAGGCGTTCACCGCCGCGGTGGCGCGCGGCGCAAGCCTGCAGGAACTCGCGACCACCGCGCGCGCGGGCGGCCACCGCTCGATGCGCGCCGATGGATTCGACAAGGTGCGCGACGGAATCACCGCCTTCGAGGAGGTCGTGCTCGCGACCGCGTCGTGAGTCATTCGCCATGGCCACCGAACTCGACCAGCAGCCGCGTGCGACCTATGTCTGGCGCGCCCTCGACGCCGAGGGCCGCGAGACGGGCGGCATGATGGCCGCCGCCAGTGCGCAGGAGGTTGCGCGCCGGCTGCGCGGCGAGGGCCGCACCGTTCTCTCGGTGAAGCGCGACGAGGCGATCGCCGCGAACGGCCGCAACGACGCCGTCACGCGCGCGGGCCGCGCGCGCCGCAGCGATCTCTCGCTCCTCTGCCGCCACATCGGCACCATGGCCGAGGCGGGCGTGCCGATCACCGAGGCGCTCGAGGCCGCGTGCACCGACGGCGCGCGCCCCGAGTTCCGTCCGTTCGTCGAGGCGCTCGCGCGCGATGTCGAGCAGGGCATGTCGCTTTCGCAGGCCTTCGCGCGCCGCGGCCGCGATGTTCCTGCGATCGTGGTCGCGCTGTCGCGCGCGGCCGAATCGACGGGCCAGACGGGCCCGATGCTGCTGCGCGCCTCCGAGCACCTGCAGCGCCACGACCGCCTCGTCAGGCAGCTGCGCGCGGCGGCCAGCTATCCGATGTTCATGCTCGGCACGGGCGGACTGATCGTGGTGGCGCTGCTCGTCTTCGTGCTGCCGAGGTTTGCGAAGATCTACGCCGAGCGTGGCGCCGAGCTGCCGCTGCCGACCAAGATGCTGCTTGCGACGAGCGAGCTCGTGCGCGGCCATGCGCCCGCGATCGGTTTCGCGCTGGCCGCGCTCGCCACGGCGGGCTGGCTCTTCTTCCGCTCGGGCCGCGGCTCGATGCTCGTCGACCGCGCGCGGTTCGGCGCGCCGATCCTCGGAAAGGTCGCCCGCACCGCGTTCGTGGCGGTCGCCTGCCGCACACTGGCCACGCTGCTTGCCAGCGGCATCCATCTGCTCGACGCCATCGCCATCTGCCGCGGCCTGGTGCGCAGCCCGCGCGCCGAGGCCTTCTGGACCGCGGTCGACGCCAAGCTGCGCGACGGCAGCTCGCTGGTCGAGGCGCTCAAGGCCGAAACGCTGCTGCCCGCGTCGGTCGTGTCGATGGTGGCGGCGGGGGAGCGCTCGGGCCGGCTGCCCGAGGTGCTTTCGCGCGCCGCGGACTTCGCCGAGGAGGACCTCGAGACCTCGCTCAAGCAGGCGACGGCGCTGCTCGAGCCCGTGCTCGTCGTCGTTTTCGGCGCGGTGCTCGGACTGATGGCCATCGCGATCCTCCTGCCGCTCTTCAGCGTGGCCAAGGTCGCCGCAGGCTGAGTCGGACCGACCCGCCGCGATGGGGCGGACGCCGCGCCACACGGCCCGCGGCGCGCGGTATGCTGCGCGCTCGACGCCATGGATGGCGTCAGAAGGGACGGATCATGGATCGCCAGGATGGTGCGATGATCTCGCCGTCGGCAGTTGCTTCGGGCTCAGGCCCGACCTCGGCCACGGCCACCACACGGGCAGCCGGTTCGACCGGCGCAAGCGCGGCCCGAGTCACAGTCATCTCGGATCTGATGCGGGAACTCACGAGGCGCGAGCGTCTCGTGCTTGCGCTCCGCTACACCGAGGAGCTGACCGTGACCGAGATCGCGGCCGTGATGGAGATGGCTGCGACCGAAGTCGAGCGCATGCTCGACAGCATCACCGAGCGCGTGCGCAGGCGCCTTGCGCCGATGTACGGGCGGCCGAAGACGCGCCTCGCCTGAGGCCGCGATTGGGCTGATGCGTGAAACGGCCCGGCGGGCCGCGTGGCCTTGTCGCCTCAGTTGTTTCGGGCTGCGGTTTCCGCGGGCGGAATCGGCGCACGACGCGCTCGGCTCGCAGCGGCACCGAGCTCGCGGTTGCACCGAGCTCGCGGCTGCACCTAGCTCCACGAGCCGAGCAGGATCGACAGGTCCGCCGCGTTGATGAGCCCGTCGGCGTTCAGGTCGGCAGGGCCCGGGCTTCCCCAGGAGCCGAGCAGGATCGAGAGATCCGCCGCGTTCACCACGCGGTCGCAGTTGAGGTCGGCGGACGCGCACGAGAAGGTGTCGACCGTGATCGAGATCGTCGCGTCGCCAAGCCCCGTCGCCGCCACGATCGGGTTCTCGCGGCAGTAGAACGCGGGAAAGGGCCCCGTGCCCTGCACCACCTTCGTCAGCGAGGTGATCGAGAAGCGCAGCTTGCCCGCGCTCAGGCCCTGCGCGAGAAACTCCTGGACCTCGGAGGTCGACAAGTCGAGCGCGAAGCGCATCACCGTGCCCTCGGCAAGCGGCGCGCCAGGCTTCAGGCCGTCCACGGTGCCGACCGCGAAGGGCTGCGGCGTCCAGCGCTCGCGCACAGAGTTCGAGACATCGACCAGGATTCCGTTCGCGTTCGGGCCCATCGCATACGCGCTGCGCACCGACGGGCTGAGCACGCTCTGCGATCCCGTCGTGAACGGCGTGGTTTCGGTCCAGCTGGCGAGCGTCAGGCCGTTGCGGAAACCCGTGCCGAACAGCTCGATCGGCTGGCCCGCGTCGGTGTCCTCGGTGTAGAGCGCGTCGGTCGTGGGCAGGAACACGGTGTACGGATCGACCGTCGGGTCGTAGAGCGCCACGAAGTCGTTGGCAACCGTGATCTCGACGATGCACTCGGTGACGAGGTAGGAAGACGCCCCAAGGCCGGTGGGGATCGCGGGGGCCGTGTTGAAGCCCACGATGAACTGGCCGTCGCGGTTGTCGAATTCGGGCGCGCCCGTCGCATTGCCGAAGGTCGACGCGGTGATGCGCGTGCCGGGCGTCGGGTTGAACGGGTAGTTCCAGCGGTCGAGCGCGGGCGCGGTCGCGGTGTAGGTGTAGGTCTGCGCAGAGGCGGCTGCCGCGGCGGCCAGCGCTGCGATGGCGGCAAGGTCTGCGACGGCGGCGGAGGCGTTGCGGTGTCGGTTCATCGGCGGGGCTTCGTGGGAGCGGAACGACGAGCGTAGTGCGTGCGTGCGCGGCGGCCGCCGTGCTTTCGCGAAAAAGGCGCGGGGAGAGGCCCCCATTTCACGCGACGCGCGAAGAATTGGGCGCCCGCGGTGGTTTTCGGGCGTATCCGCGCCTCGGCGCAAGCCGATAGAGTCTGCCCCCCGACCTCGCACCGATGCACGCCACCTGCACCGACATCCTCGCCACGACGGCATCGACCGAATCGAAGGCGCCCCGCGCCGCGCGGTGCCCGTTGCGGCGCGTGGCCGAGGTCGCGGGCTTCACGCTGGTCGAGCTTCTCGTTGTCATGGCGATCCTCGCCGCGCTGGTCGCCGTCCTCATTCCCGTGATGTCGCGCGTGCGCGCCACCGCGGACAAGGCGCGCGAGGTCTCGGCCGCGCGTGGCCTGCTTTCGGCGTGGCAGCAGTACGCGCACGACTCGAACGGCAACCTGCTGCCCGGCTACCGCGCGGGCCTGCCCGCGTTCGACGAGCGCCGCGAGCCGATCGCCGCGCAGACGATCGGCGTGACGGCGAACCGATGGGTGTGGCGGCTCGCGCCCTACATCGGGCACGATTTCAACGCGCTGTTTGTCGGCGAGAACGAGCGGCTCCTGCGCGAGCTCGAGACCACCGACTACTCGAACTACCTCTACCAGACCAGCGTGTTTCCGAGCTTCGGACTGAACAGCGCGTGGGTGGGCGGCGACGAGAACTTCGGCGGCTTCAGCAACGCGTTCCTCAACCTGTACGGGAAGTTCTACGCGACGCGCATGTCGGAGATCGCGCGACCCGCGACGCTCGCCGTGTTCGCAAGCGCGCGCGGGCAGGACACGGCGCCCGGCGGATCGACGACGGGCGTGGCCGAGGGCTTCTTCCGCATCCGCTCGCCGTACTTCGATGCGCGCGTGTGGGGCGCGGCCTACGACCCCGAGGATCCCGCGGCATGGGGCAACCTCAGCGCGCGCAACGGGGGCGAGATCGTGACGGGTTTCGCCGACGGGCATGTGGAGTCGCTTCTTCCCGAGGCGATCGACGACATGCGCCTGTGGGCGCCGAACGCGAACGCCAAGGACTGGCGCCTTACGCCTGGCGGCGGATGAGCGCGCGCGCGAAGTGCGCGCCCGGAACCGACAGCGCAAGGAAGAGCGCGATCATGCCCGACGCGTTGAGCGCGGTGCGCGTGCCGAACATCGCGGGGGCGTGCGCCGCCGCCAGGTAGGCGAGCGCGGCGAGCGGAAGCGCGATCGCGAGCCCGAGCGCGAGCTGGTGCGTGGCGCTGCGCGCGAACGGCGCGGCCGCAAGCGCGGGACACGCCACGAGCGCGATGACGAGCACGCTGCCCACCGCCTCGAACGACACCACGATGGCGGCCGAAGCCATGCAGAGAAGCGCGGGCTCGAGCCAGCGCGGCGCCGCGCCCGACTGACGGGCGAACGCATGGTCGAAGGCGAGCGCCGAGAGCTCCTTGGCCAGGAACGCGCTGAACGCGAGCGCGGCCACGGCCGCGGCCGCGAGCACCCAGAGGGCCGGGGGAAGCGCGGACAGCCATGACGCGCCCGGCGCCTGCACGACGAACATCGACTCGAGCGAGCCGAACAGCACGCACTCGGGGTCGAGGTCGACCTGGCGCGCGCCCTGCGTCTCGAGCAGCGCCACGCCCAGCGCGAACATCGCGGTGAACACGATGCCGAGCGCGGTGCCCGCGTCGGTGCGCGCGCGGCGACGCACGATGCGCGCCATCAGCACCGACGCCACGCCCGCGATGGCGGCGCCCGCAAGCATCGCGGCCGGCGAGCGCGTGCCCGTGACCAGGAATCCGCATACGAGCCCCGGCAGCACCGCGTGCGAGATGGCGTCGGCCGTCATCGCCTCGCGGCGCAGGACAAGCCAGTTTCCAAGCGATCCGCACGCGATGAGCGCGAGCAGCGCCGCGAGGAGCGCTGGAAGGTCGACCGCGAGGAATGCGTTCATGCGGGCGCGCCTCCGCGCGAGGCGCTGCGCAGCGCGACCGCGCACGCGAACACGGCGAAGGCGCACAGCGTGATCGCGCTGCCCGTGGGGATGTCGGCGAGCGCGCCCGAGATCGCGACGCCCGCGGCGCCTGCGAGCGCGCCGAGCGCGCCCGCGGTCCACGCCATGCCCGCGCTCGAGCGCGCGAGCTGCCGTGCGGCGGCGGCGGGCGCGAGGAGAAGCGCGACCACGAGCACCACGCCCACGACCTGCATTCCCGCGACCACGGTAGCCACGGTGAGCGCCGACAGCACGCGGTCGATGCCGCGCGCGGGAATTCCCGCTCGCCGCGCGTGCGCCTCGTCGAACGACACCGCGGCAAGCTCCTTGAAGAGAAGCGCGGCCGCGATGCAGGTCGAGAGCGCGAGCGCCGCCACGAGCGCGAGGTCGGCGCGCGTCATGGCGGCCGCGTTTCCGAGCAGGATCTGGCGAAGGGAGCCGATCGTCGCGCCGCCTTCGGCCGCCGGCACATGCGACTGGACCACCGACAGCAGCACGGCGCCGAGGCCGAAGAAGCCCGCCAGCGCGACCGCAGCCGCGCCGTCGCTTCCGATGCGCGGAAGCCGCGCGAGCGCGCCCGTCGCCCACGAGGCGATGATCGCGGTGGCGGCCGCGCAGGCGGGCATCGCCCATGCCGCCACGGCATCGGGAAGCAGCGCGTTCGCCGCTAGGAAGCCAAGGCACGCGCCCGGCAGCGTGGCGTGGCCCGCCACATCGGACACGAGCGCGCGGCGCCGCGCGATCACGAAGCAGCCCGTCACGCCTGCGGCGGCGCCGAGCATGGCGCAGCCCGCGAGCGCCGCAAGCGTGTTCGCGCCGGGCATGGCGGCGGCGATGCTCACGCGCCGTCGCTCCTCGGCGCCGCGTGCAGGCCGTAGGCGAGGTCGATGGTCTCGGCGCGCAGGGCGTCGGACACCGACGCGTGCGCCAGGATGCGGCGGTTCAGCACGATGGCGCGGTCGAAGTGGCGGCGAACGCCCTCCAGGTCGTGCTGCACCGCGAGCACCGTGCCGCCCGCGGCCGCGAGCCCGCGCAGGACCTCGGCGATGCGCCTTTCGCTGGCGGCGTCGATGTTGGCGAACGGCTCGTCGAGCAGGAGAAGCTCGGCGCGCTGCGCAAGCGCGCGCGCCACCAGGACGCGCTGCTGCTGGCCGCCCGAAAGCTCGCCCACCTGCGTGCGCGCGCGGTCAGACAGGCCCACGGAGTCGAGCGCGGCGAGCGCCGCGCTTCGCGCGGCCGCGTTCACGCGGCGGAAAAGGCCGAGCCCCGCGTACAGGCCCATCGACGCGATCTCGAGCGCCGACGCGGGATACGACCAGTCGATGGCGCTCCGCTGCGGAATCACCGCGACGCGCGTGCGGCACGCGGAAAGCGCGCCGCCGAAGAAGCGCACCTCGCCCGAGCGCCACGGAGTCTCGCCGAGCAGCGCGTTGAGCAGCGTGCTCTTTCCGGCGCCGTTCGGCCCGACGAGCGCGGTCATCGAACCGCGCTCGAGCGCGAACGCCGCATCCTCGACCACCGCGGCGCCGGGCGCGTAGCCCGCGCAGAGCGCGTGGACTTCAAGCGGCGGCGCGTGAATCTCAGGCTGCGGCGCGTGAACCTCAAGCTGCGGCGCGCGAACCTCAAGCTGCGGCGCACGATCGCCGCGCCGATCGCGTGCGTCGCTCACCACCGTCCTCCGAGCGCTTCGACGACGGTGCGCGCGTTGTGGCGCAGCATTCCCGCCCAGGTGCCTTCGGGAAGCGACGGTCGGCCGAGCGAATCGGAGAACAGCGCGTCGCCGAGCCGAACCTCGTGTCCGCGCGCGGCGCAGCCTTCGATCAGCGCGCGCACGCCGCGGTCGCCGACCGTGGTCTCGGGAAACACCGCGGGAACGCCGCGCGTGCAGAGCTCGTCGACCAGCTGCTCGATGCGCGCAAGCGACGGCTCGCTCTCGGTCGAAAGGCCCTGGATGCCGCGGACCTCGAGGCCGTAGCGGCGGCCGAAGTAGCCGAAGGCGTCGTGCGCGGTGACCAGCATGCGGCGCTGCACGGGCACGGTCGAGGCCGCGCGCGCGATCTCGGCGTCGAGCGCCGCGGCGTCGGCGGCGAAGCGCGTGGCCGCCGCCGCGAACGCGTCGCGCGACGCAGGCGCGATGCGCGCCAGCGCGTCGGCGACCGCGGGCGCGGTCTGCGCCCACAGCACGGGGTCCATCCAGACATGCGGATCGCGGTAGGCGGTGTGCTGCGGATCGGCGATCAGCTCGGAGGATGGGATCGTCTCGGCGATGCGCACCACGGGCCGGCCCGACTGCTCGACGCGCGCGAACGCGTCGCCCGCGCGGCCCTCGAGCATGAGCCCGCTCAGGAACACCGCGTCCGACTCGAGGATCTCGAGCACCTCGGTGCGCGTGGGCGTCCAGAGGTGCGGATCCACGCCGGGCCCGATCAGGACCACGGCGTCGATCGCATCGCCTGCGACCGCGCGCACCACATCGCCGACCATCGCCGTGGTGCACACCACCCGCGGCCGCTCGCGCGCAGGCATCGGGTCGCCGCCCGCGGTGGTCGCGGGGCGGCCGTCGCCGCACGAGGGCAGGGCGAGCGGCAGCGCGAGAAGCGCGAGGGGCGAAAGAAGCGTGGCGAGGCCGGCGGGGAGGCGCATGGCCGTAGCATAGGCTACATGTAGCAGGTGCTACAAGCGGTTTCCGCGGGACTGTCGCGAATCGCCCCGCGTTCCGCCGCGCTCAGGGCCGTTCGGCCGCGAATCGCTGCATGGCGCGCAGCGTGGCGGGCGAGACATGGTGCTCGATGCCCTCGGCGTCGAGCTGCGCGGTGCGCTCGTCGACGCCGAGCGCCCGCAGGAACGCCAGCACCGTGCCGTGGCGCGTGCGCGCCTCCTCGGCCAGGCGGCGGCCCTTCGCGGTGAGCCCGAGCGGCCGGTGCGGGCGCGCGGCCACGAAGCCCTCGGCCGAAAGCCGCCGCACCACGCGGCTCACCGTCACATGCGACAGGCCGAACCGCTCGGCGATGCGGCCGACGCGCGCCTCGACGCCCGAATCGAGCAGGTCGGCGATCGCCTCGCAGTAGTCCTGCGCGGCCTCCGACTCGTGCTGCGCGCGCAGCGCGCGGTGGTGCTCGGCGGTCGGCTGCGCGCGCCGCGCGGGCCGCTTCGCGCGTCCGCCGGCGCCGGTGGTGTCGGTGCGCTTCGCCACGCTCACTCCTCGTTGCCGCGCAGCGCGGCCAGCACATTGAAGTCCTCGAGCGTGGTCGTGTCCTGCTTCGAGTCGCGCCCCGCGGCCACATCGCGCAGCAGGCGGCGCATGATCTTGCCCGAACGCGTCTTCGGCAGCGCCTGCGTGAAGCGGATCATGTCGGGCTTCGCGATCGGCCCGAGGAACCCCGACACATGCTCGCGCAGCGCCGACTTTAGCCCCTCGCTTGGCGCGAAGCCCGGCGCGAGCGACACGAACGCCGCGATGCCCGTGCCCTTGATGTCGTGCGGCATTCCCACCACCGCCGCCTCGACGACCGCCTCGTGCGACACGAGCGCGCTCTCGACCTCCATGGTG
>JBJTOV010000116.1:0-9733 GCA_046074745.1 Planctomycetota bacterium
TCAGGCAGGGCGAGCCGGGAGCGCTCGAGGTCGTGCTGGCCGATGACCGCGCGTTCCGCGATCCAGGGTTCCTCGCACGAAGCGGCGCGGTCGCCGAAGTCGTTCGCATGGATTTCCGCGGCGAGATCCGCGCGCGCATCGAGCTCCCGCTCCTGGCGCACGCCGAATGCGGCCTGCCCGCAGCCACCGCGCGGGGGCGCATCCCGGAGCGGTTCCTCGACGGATGCCGAAAGTGCGAGGAGGTTCTCGTCGCGAAGATCGTCGGCGAGCCGTCGCTTGCGCGGGCTGTCGAGTTCCTTGCGCCCGATGCGGAGCTGCGGTTGCCGCGCGCCGAATTCGCCGAGGAAATCGGCGGCGCGCGGACATGGCGCGCGACGGGCGTGGTCCGCGAGTTCTGGATCGAGCAGGACTGGCCCTCGGTGCCGGCCGATGACGCACGGGCGCTCGCGGAGACCGACTCGGAGGCCATGGCCCTCGAGCTGGCGTCGCGCGCGCTGAGCTGGCGCACGCTTCTTCCAGGCGACGAGATCGTCCTTCCTGCAGGATCCGCTCCGATCTGGTGGTGCGCGAACGCCTTTGCGCGCTGACGGTCATTTGCGGATGTTGGCGGGATTCAGCGTGGGAAAAAGGTCATGAATCGCGGATGCAGCCCGCGGCGCGCTTAGGTTCCCCTTCGTGAGGCCAACAAGCAGGAGGCCTCGTTCACGGTTTCGATCGACGAAGGGAGCGAAGGGAATGGTCGCGTTTCTCCATGGCGCAGCGATGACGGCGGCGCAGCGTGTGCTCGGGAACCAGGCGGACGCCTGCGCGGGGTCGGGCCCGGGCGCGGCGAAGGATGCCGCATCCGGCGCAGCCGAGCCCCCGGCGCGGCACGAGGTGCCGTCGTCGTTCGACGAAGCGCGCGTGGCGAAGGTCCTGGCCGCCAAGCGCAGCGCTCGCGAGGCGGGCATCGCAGGTGTGCTCGAGGCCTCGCGCGCATACGGGCGGCCGGTCGACCGCGTGATCGCCGCGCTCACCTATGACCTCGAGCTCGCACCGCACACGACGAACAGGGTGCAGCTCGAGGAGCTTGGGTACAAGGTCCCCGACGGGCCGATTTCCGACATGAACGCATCGACGGCGCGTCGCGCGCTGTGGCACATCGTGTACGGGCTCGAGCGGCTGGGCGTGTACCTGCTGCACACCGATCATCTCTCCGACCGCCGGCTTCTCGAGGTGCTGTGCAGCCGGGTGCTGGTCGAGCAGGTCCGCGATCTCGCGCCGAGCGGCGATTTCAGCGAGTTCATCGACCTCACGGCATCGCGCGAGGACGGTGCGCCGGCCGCAGGGCCAGACGGCCTGCAGGGCCCGTTCGATCACCAGCCCGACCAGGAAGAGGATGCGTCGGAGGTGCTGCGCTCCGCCGAGAGCCAGTCTCGCCCGATCGCAGACCGCGATCGGTTTCTCCCCATGTCGCGGATCTCCCGAGATGGCAGCGGGGCGGGACAATGCGGCCCAGCGGGTACAGGCGGTGCGCCGTGATGTCAGCGAGACACGGGCTGCGGTCGGTTCGCGCGTCCGAAGTGACGCAGCCACGATGCCGGAGAGCGGGGTCGCGGGCCTTTGCGGGCCTTGGCCTGCTTGTACCAGCGGTAGCCGATCACGGACGCGACCACGATCGCGATACCCGCCATGCTGATCGTCAGCGTGTCGCCCAGCCCGCGCGCGCGGTCGTAGCCCATCTTGCCGAAGTAGCCGATCGCGATCTGCACAGGCGCTGTGATCGCGACGGTGGACAGCTCGACCGCCAGGAACTTCCACCAGGCCATGTGCAGCAGCCCCGTCATGGTCAGGACGGGCGTGCGGGTTCCCGGAATGAACCGCGCCAGGATGAGCACGATCACGCCGCGCTCTTCCATCGCGTACTTGGCCTCGAGCAGCCGCCGTGGATGCATCATGCGCTTGAAGCGCTTGCTGTGCACGAGCCTTGTTCCGTAGTTTCGGCACACCCAGATCCACAGCGTGTCGCCGATCACCAGCCCGAAGTAGGCCGCGAGGATCGTCTCGGTCCAGGTCATGTGGCCTTCGTAGATGGCCACTCCCGCCGGAATGAGAAGGAAGTCCTCCGAGATGTGCAGACCGACGCCGCACACGATGAACGCGATGAAGATGAACCACGCGCCGTAGTCGGTGCTCCAAGCCTGCCACTCGCTGATCGCGGCCGGAGGAGGTGCCGCCTCCGCGGCGGCGTTGGCGGCCTGCGCAAGGAGGTTCGGAATCTCGTGGAGCACCGCTTCCATCTCGGTCGGGCAAGTCTACCACCCGAGCGGGTGGCGCAGGGATGCGGTGTTGCAAGCCGTCTGCGGAGCGGTTCAGCCGATCGCGTCGATGCCCGACACCGCGAGCAGCTCGCGGCACCAGAACGGCTCGGCTCGTTCGACCCCGATGCGGGTGCCGAAGTAGCGGTCGCGTGCATCGACCTGGTCGGGCAGCGTCGCGTTCGGTGCATGGTCGACGACCTGAGACCGATACGCCAAGATCGCCTGCCGCTTCCGTTCCGCCGTCCGCGAGATGTCGAGCGCGAAGGTGGGGTCGGCCACGGCCTTCAGATGGGTGCAGTAGTAGTGGATGACTCGGCGGGGGTGGATCGGGTCGCCTTCGATCGACGACCGGCTGAGCTTCGCGTCAAAGCGCGCGTCTTCGGCGATCCGGGTCGCCGCGATGTGGTCGGGATGGGCGTCGTCAGGGTGCGGAACGAACATGATCTCGCAGCGGTGCGCGCGCAGCACGGCGGCCAGCGCGTGACGGTTCGCGATGGTGGCCACCAGCTCCCTGTTCGGCATCCCGAGGTTGACACGGCGGCATCCGAGGATGCGGTCCGCCTCGGCCGCCTCGGCCGTTCGGCGCTCGGGCGACCCCTTCGGCGTCGGTTCGCCGCTGGTCAGGTCGACGACGAGCACCTGATGGCCCTCGAGCACCAGTCGGGCGATGGTCCCACCCATGCCGAGTTCGGCGTCGTCTGGGTGCGGCGAAACGATCACGATCTGCATCGGCGCATCATACGAGGTGGCGCTCTGCGGCTGGCGTCAGTCATCCCGATCGGTCGGCTTCGGCAGAGCGTGCGAAGGCGTCTACGGCCGCGGATTCCGTTCGCGTGGGCGCGTTCCACCGGAACCACTTGCGGGCGGGCGGTCGCCGTCCTCGGTGCCCGTGAACCCCTTGAGGGGCGACACGGCGGCCACGCTGCCGAAGGCCGAGCGCTCGATGTCGAGCGCGAGCGCCGCGGTGTACTTCGACAGCGACTCGCGCAGCGCGCCCGCGCCAGAGCTGCGCGCGAACTCCGCCTCGAGCAGGGCGCGGTCGAGCGCGAGCAGCCGAGGCCACTCGCGCACGAGAAACGCATCGCGCGTCGGTACCGAGATGATTGGAGAGAGCAGCGCGCCCATCGACTCGCTCGGGCCAGTCATGAGCGGACCGATGCGCGCTTCGAGCTGCGAGGCAAGGCGTACGAGAGGGATCGACTGCTCGAGCGCATCGAGGTCGCGGCGGAAGGCCGCCTTTGCATCCGCGCCGCCGCGCGACACGAGGCCGCCGACCGCGAGCGCAGCCCGCGTCGCCAGGTCCTGTGCCGCCGGCGCGAGCGCCGCGCGTCGCGTCGCCCAGCCGCCCCACATGGCCAGCCGGTCGCCTTGCTCGCGCGTCACGGGCTGATCCATGCGGTCGAGGTCGCGCAGGCATGCGCAGAGCCGCGCGATTCGGTCCATCTGCTGCGCGGCATCGCCGCCGAAGTCTCCGCGCGAGAGCGCGTCGGCCCACGCGGCACGCGCCTCCGCGGCGGCATCGAGCAGATCCCTGCACTTCCCGCCCGTCAGGCGGATGGCCCGGTCGGTCTGGGCACGCAGTTCCTCCTCGTACGCAAGGGGAATGCTCCGCGCGAACTGTGCCTCGAGCGAGTCGAACGCAGCCTGCGCATCGCCCTTGCGCACGGGATCGAGCAGCATGCGTGCGAGCCGACGGGCCGCCGCGGCGAATCCGCGGCCCGCGGCAGGCCTGATGCCCGAGACGGCATCGACCATCGACTGCAGGGCGATCATGTCCTCGCGGATCGCACGGATCTCATCGACGCGCGCAAGCGCCGACCCCACCCCGGGGTCTGCGATCAGGAGCGGATCCTGCGCAAGGCGCGCGAGCGCCGCAGGCACGGCGCGCATCGCGACTCGCCCGCTTCGGTCGAGGGCGCGCACGGTTTCCTTGAGGTCGCGAGGCGGCTCGCGCCCTTCACCCTCCTCGAGGTCGCGCCATGCGCGGCATGCCTCGACGATGCGCCGCGCCGCACGAAGCGCGGACTTCGGCGTGGCGCCCGCGGGCAGCTCGTCTCGGTAGAGCGCGGTCGCGCCTTCCGAAAGCTCCCGTCGCGCAACCTCGCCCTTCTCGAAGTCGGAGCGAGCCTTGGCCATCGCCTCCGCGGCCTCGATGCGGAGCACCGTCGCAGAAAGCCGCTCGCGTGCCTCTCGCTCGATGCGCGCATCCTGGTCCGTATCGGCGCCCGGCACAGGCGCGCGGAACGCAGCCGCAAGCTGCTCCGCGACACGACGCGTCGCGACCGCGAGCGCCGCAGGGTCGACGACATGCGGGGGCGGCGACGCGAGCCTTGCTGCAAGCGATTCGACGGCCTCGGTTGCGTCGGCCAGCAGGTCGGAACCTGCCTGCGCCTGCGTCTCGCTCTTGGCGATCCGTGCGGCAGCCGTGTCGATGGCACGCGCCAGCGCATCGCGCAACGGCGCATCGCCGATCGCGGCCGCGCGCGTGCGGAGCGAGGCGAGATCGATCAGGGCGTCGGTGCGCTCGAGCTGTGCTGCGCGAGCGTCGGTCACCACGGGCCAAGCGCTGTGCGGAAGCTCGGCCTCGGTGACGGCGCCAAGCTCGGCGAGCGGAGCGAGAAGAGCGGACAGCGCCGCAGCGATCCGCTCGGCCGAAACATCGGGCGAGCTCGAGGCCGCCGAACGCAGGGTGTCGAGCGACGCCGCGGCAAGCCGCTCGAGGGCCGCGCGGGCGGCACCGGACTGTGCCGCGGTCAGCGCGACTTCCGCTCCGACGCGCTTGCCCGCAGCCGCCGCTTCGAGCACCGCGTCGATCCTGCCCATGGCGCCCGCAAGCCGCGCTCCCGCGACCACCGAGGCGCTGTCGTTCCACGGCTTCGCGCCGCCCGTCCTGAGCAGGTAGGCCGCAATCGCCCGAAACTTGTGGCGTGCGCCCGCGATGGCCTTGGCCTCGTGCGTCCGCTGCGTCGCAAGACGCTCAAACTCCGCCGACTCCGCCTCAAGCTGCTCGGCGAGCCCCGTCGCAGCGTTCTTCTCGGGGATCTCAGGGCCCGCGGGAACGCCATCGAGCGCGAGCGTCTGCGCGTGGGCCGAGAGGGGCGCCAGCCATCCCGCGGCGGCCAGAATCAGCATCGGGAGCGCGAGCATCCGCCGCCAGCTCATTGGCAATCCTCCTGCGTGTCCGATCGCTGCCGCTCGTCCACGCGGGCCGCGTGCGAGCCTGCCTCGCCGCCGCCTGCCTCACCTCTACCTGCCTCACCTCTACCCGCCTCACCTCCGCCTCTCTCGCCCAAGGCTTCCTGCCCCGACCCTTCTCGGTCCGAGCGCACCTCGCCATCGACGCCATCGGCCCGTGCGCCGCCCTCGGAGTCTCCGCGCGGAGCGCCGTACCAGATCCAGCGAAGGCACAATCCTTGCGGCGGAAGCGTCGGTCCCGCGCGGGTTCGGTCGCACGCGGCCGCGATCGCCCGGATGTCCTCGGGCGCAAGTCGCCCACGGCCTACCTCGAGCAGCGTGCCCGCCACGATGCGCACCATGTTGTACAGGAAGCCGCTCGCGCAGATCTCGATCTCGACCCTGCGGGGGGCGGGCGTGCGCACGCAGCAGTCGTACACCGTGCGCACGGTCGTCTTCCGCCCGTGGTTGACCTGCGCGAAGCTCGCGCAGTCGTAGGTGCCCACGAACTGCGCGGCCGCACGCTGCATGCGGCCCGAATCGAGCGCGTATGGCGTGGCGAACACCGTGTTGCGGTCGAAGAGAGGCCGCGGGTTGTGCGGATGGCTCGTGTGCTCGATGGTGTAGCGGTAGCACTTGCTGCGCGCATCGCCGATCGGATTGAAGCCCTCGTGCGCGCGCGCGGCCTCGAGCACGCGCACATCCGCGGGCAGCCGGCTGTTGAGCGCCGCCGCAAGCCTCTCGACGGGCACGCGCACATCGGCCGTGAACGCCGCGACCTGTCCGATCGCATGCACGCCCGTATCGGTGCGGCTCGCGCCCACCACATCGACCCTCTGCCCGATCAGATCGAGCACCGCCTCTTCGAGCACGCCCTGCACGGTCCGCAGCGGGGGGGCGTCCTGCGGCTCCTGCCGCTGCCAGCCGTGGAAGGCCGTCCCGTCGTAGGCGACTGTCAGGCGGAACCGCGGCATGGCTGCGCGCTCAGTGCGCGAACAGGTCTCCCGGGTGGAACATGCCCTTCGCCTCGAAGTACGAGAGCGCGGCATCCACCGACGGGAAGATCTTGGTCGCCGTCTCGGTGATGAAGGGGCTGGGCGCCTTGCGGGGCTTCCACACCACATACACCTCCTTGGTGTGCTCCCACGCGTGGTGCAGCTCGCGCTCGACGCCGCTCGACAGTCCAGGCGTGCCGTTCGGCAGCTCGGGAACAAGCGACACGATCATGTCGCTCTGGTCGACCAGCTTGAAGTCGCGCATGTAGATCTGCCCGTCGACATCGCCCGCGATGTCGAGCACCTCGCGCACGCTGACGCGGATGCTGCGCCCCGCGCGCCCGCCGAAGCTGTGCGCCGATGTCTCGATCCAGTCCTTGCCCTCGCGCGCCGCGGCCAGCGCCCGGTCGAGAAGCAGCTTTTCGTCCACATCGCCCGGATCGAAGGTGATGAAGTGCTTCGCGAGCTCGGCGCGGAAGTGGTCGATCTCGGCGAGCACATCGGGCATGTCGACGACATGGCTCATGGGGAAGCTCGGATACACCTTGCGCATGGCGGGCTTGGTCACCAGCCGCATCGCCGTCTCGACCGTGTCCTGCTGGCGGCCCCGCGAGAGGATGTAGAAGCTCTTCGCGCACCCCATGGCCTGCGCCAGCAGCTCGGTGGCCAGGATCTCCTCCTCGCGCCACACCATGCAGTCCTTGAGCGTCGCGTCGATGTCGTGCTCCGCGTGCAGCCGCTGGTGCACGACCTCGACATTGTCGACGAGGCAGATGAACATGTTGGGCTCGAACTTCGCGATCTGGTCGAAGTCGATCGCCGAGAACAGGCCGTGGCGCCAGCGGAAGGTGGCGTGCGTGTTCACGATGACATTGCGGTGGTCCTTCGCGGGCTGCGTCTCGGAGATGATGTCCTTGAACGCCGCGCGCCGCAGCGTGGCCAGGCGCGACAGCGGCAGGTCGAGGATGCGGCCCGGGCGCACATCGGGCGCCTCGCGATACATCATGTCGCCGAGGTTGAAGAGCTCGATCGGCTCGCCCCGCAGTTCGCCCGCCTCCTTGACGGCCTTGAGGTAGGGCTTCTTGTCGACGCCGATCTGACCCGTGACGATCGCTCGCATGCTCGCTCCTTGGGAGACTCTCCGTGGGGCGGCAAGCGTAGCACGCAGCCTGCCCCGTACCGTCCGATACGCCTATCGCCCCGCGAGGAGCGCCACCACATGCACCTCGACCGCGCGGCCTTCGCCCACGGCGTCGACTTTCTCGTGCGTCTTGCCCTTCAGGTTGACCTGCGTCGGGTCGAGCCCGAGCAGGCGGGCGATGTTGCCGACCATCTCGCCCTTGCGCGGCGACAGCTTGGGCCGCTCGCACACCACCGTGACATCGATGTTGACGACCCTGAACCCCGCCTCGGCCACGCGGCCGCGAGCGGCCTCCATGAACAGCGCCGAGTCCTGGCCGTCCCATCGCGGGTCGTTGTCGGGGAAGGCCTGCCCGATGTCGGGAAGCCCAAGCGCGCCAAGGAGGGCGTCGACCACGGCGTGGTAGACCGCGTCGCCGTCCGAGTGCCCCACCGGCCCGACGGGGTGCTCGAACCGCACGCCCGCCAGCACGAACGGCCGTCCTCGGCCCTCGGGCGGCGGCGCCTCGAGGCGGTGCAGGTCGTAGCCATGCCCGATCCTGAGGGCGGGCAGGGACTTGGGCGCATCGGTCATGCCGGCATTCTCGCCGAAACCATGCCCGCATGCACCCGATTTCCCGAAGCACCGCGCCCGCATGTGCCGATATCACGCGACCCCGCGGGTTCCCGCGGGCCCCGTTCCATCGAGCCCCCCATGAACCGCACCACGCTCGCACTCGCCGCACTCGCCTCGACCTTCGCGCTCTCCGCCTGCTACGGGCCGCGGGGAGCCTGGATGCCCCATACGGGCAACGGCTTCACCTATGTCTCGAGCGAGATGCAGCCCGTGACCATCACGCTTGTCGACACGCGCACCGAAACCGCATTCTTCAAGCTCGACATCCCGCCGGGCAAGCAGCTCACGCTGAACTTCCTCGAGGGGAAGGGCGACGACCCCGTCGAGCGGCCCGACCGCATGATCTACGCGATCATGGAGGCGGGAACGAGCACGGGCCGGCTGACCAACCAGCTGACTTGCCCGCCCGAGGGTTGCCGCCGCATCGACTACACGCTGCGCAGCACGCCCGAGTGGCGCGAAGAGCCGCCCGAGTACCGCGACCGTGTGGACGCCGTGAAGGGCAAGCCCGCGTGGTGGACCCCGCAGGGTGGCGAACTTCCGAAGGAAAAGAAGTTCTACGAGTGACCCGCGGCCGCTGCCGCACCGCCATCGACCGTCGCGCGCCCGCCCTCTGGCGGGCGCGTTTCATTGGCGCACGCAGGCGCGGCCTGCATGCATCGAAACGCCGTGCCTGCGGCCCAGGCGGCGGAGCGGCGCGATCGAAGCCCCGCGCACTCAGCTTCGCGCAAGCTCCGCAAAGCGCTCGCCGCGCTGCTCGTAGTTCTTGAACTGATCCCAGCTCGCGCAGGCCGGCGAAAGAAGCACCACATCGCCCGGCCTCGCCCGCGCCTTGATCTCAACCATCGCCGCATCGAGCGTGCCGCACTCGACCGACCGCGCACCGCCGCCGAGCTTGGCGGCGGTCGTGCCGATCGCGTAGAGGCCGGCCAGCCGATCGCCAAGCGCGCGCACGGGCTCGAGCGACGCACCCTTGTCGTAGCCGCCCGCGATCAGATGGATGCGCGCGGGGTCCTCGAACGCCTCGACCGCGAGGATCGTCGCCTCTGGCGTGGTCGACTTCGAGTCATTGAAATACCGCACGCCGCCGCGCTCGCAGACAAGGTCAAGCCTGTGCGGCAAGCCCGTGAACGCCTCGATGCGCACGCGCAGCGCGGGCATGAGCGCGCGCGCGTCGAGCCCCGCGGCGCTGCACGCCGCCATCGCCGCCTCGAGCGCAAGCCGCGCGTTCGCCCGGTTGTGCGTCCCGGGCACCACGGGACGCATCTCGTTCACCGCGGGCAGCCCGTCCGGCTTGCGGTCGGCCGGCTCCCACCACGCTGATGCGCCCAGCTCGACCGCCCGCGCGGCCGCAGGCGTGCCCGCGAAGTCGCTCACGAAGCGCTGGGCCGCACCGCGCCTGCGCAGCCACGACTTCGCGTCGGCGTAGTGCGCGAAGGATCCATGCCAGTCGAGGTGGTTCTCGAGCAGGTTGGTGAACACCGCGACCGTCGGCGTGAATCCGTTCG
>JBJTOV010000117.1:0-2550 GCA_046074745.1 Planctomycetota bacterium
AAACTAGCACCAGAGCGAGCGAGCCGCGAAGCGGTCGCGAGCGCTCAAGCACGCACCAGAGCGAGAACGCGGCGAAGGCCGCGTTCGAGCGCAAAAGCACGCCTACACAACCCGCTCCCAGGTCGTCCCCTGCGGACCGTCCTTGATGCGCACGCCAAGCGCCGTGAGCTCGTCGCGTACGCGGTCGCTCTCGGCCCAGTCCTTCGCGGCGCGCGCGGCCTTCCGGCGCTCGAGCAGCACCTCGACCCTGGCGGCGAGATCATCGGTCGCAGCCGACGCGAGCGCTGCATTGCGCTCGAATACGCCAAGCACCGAATTCATCGCGTCGAGCGCGGCAAGCTCCGCCTGCGCATCGCCAGCGGGGGTCTCGCCGATCGCCGTGTTCAGTGCCGCCATCGCGCGCGCAAGGTTGAGGTCGTCGCCGACCGCATCCTTGAACTCGACCAGCGCCCTTTGCAACGTACCATCGCCCGCACCGCCCGTGCGCGCAACAGCGGCGGCCCGCGCCGCGCTCCAACGGTCGATCATGCGCTGGCAGTCGCGCAACCCCTGCATGGTGAAGTTCGAATTCGTGCGGTAGTGCGTGCGGACAAGCTCGAGCCGCAGCGCGGCCGGCGTCACGCCCTTCGCGAACAGATCGCGCGCGGTGAAGAAGTTCCCCTTCGACTTCGACATCTTCTCGCCCTCGACCTGCAGGTGCCGCGTGTGGAACCAGTGTCGGGCGAAGCGCGGGGCGCCGCTCGCGCAGCAGCTCTGCGCCACCTCGCACTCGTGGTGCGGGAAGATGTTGTCCTCGCCGCCCGAGTGGAGGTCGATCTCGTCGCCGAGCAGCATGCGCGCCATCGCGCTGCACTCGAGGTGCCACCCGGGATAGCCCTCGCCCCACGGGCTCGGCCAGCGCATGATGTGGGTCGGATCGGGCTTCCAGAGCATGAAGTCGGCGGGGTGGCGCTTCACGGCCTGGTGCTCGGCGCTGATGCGGCCGCCCTCGCCCTCGCGCAGCTTGTCGAGCGTGTTGCCCGACAGGCGGCCGTACTCGGGATAGCTCTGCACGCTGAAGTACACCACGCCGTCGTTCGCCACATAGGCGTGGCCGCGCGCGATCAGCTGCTCGACCAGTGCGATCATCTGCGGCACGCAGCGCGTGGGCCGCGGCATCAGCTCGGGGTGCGCCCGCTCCTCGACCGCGACCTTCAGGCCGAGGTGCCGCGCGTCCTCGAGGAAGCGCTGCGCGTAGAACTCGGCGATCGCATACGGGTCGCTCGGATCGATCGCGCTGTCGGCGGGCAGCTTGCCCGCCTTCTTCGCCTCGGCGATCCGCCTGCCCGCGACCGCCATCTTGTCCTCGCCGCCGCCGTCGGCCGAGTCGTCCTCGGTCATGTGGCCGACATCGGTGATGTTCATCACATGCCTCACGCGGAAGCCGTGGAGCTCGAGCGCGCGCCGCAGCACATCGGCGTTCAGGAACGAGCGGAAGTTCCCGATGTGCGCGTCGTCGTAGACGGTCGGGCCGCAGGAGTAGAAGGTCACCGACCCATCGGCGGCGATCGGGCGGAACTCCTCGGTCGACTTCGTCAGCGTGTTGTAGAGACGCATCGGCATTCGGTGAGAATAGCGGCACGGCTGCGGCCGCGAGCGTGCGGCTCAGTCCTCGATCTTGCCGCGCGCCTTCACGGGCTGCGCGGGGTTGCCCGAGTAGATCGTCCACGGCTCGAGGTGCATGGTCGCCACCGCCCGTGCGCCGAGGATCGCGCCGTCGCCGACGCGCACCTTCGGACCGACGAACGCGTCGGCCGCGATCCACACATCGCTGCCGATGTCGACGGGCGGCCTGATCAGCGGCATCGAGCGCCTGCGGTAGTCGTGCGAGCCGGCGCAGATGTGCGCGCCCTGCGAGATCGTCGTGCGCGCGCCCACGGTGACGGGCCCAAGGCAGTACACGATCGCGCGGTCGCCCACCGAGCTGTCGGGCCCCATGGTCAGGTTCCACGGGCACTCGACCAGGACCGAGCGGCGGATGCGCACGCTCGGATGCAGCTTCGCGCCGAACAGCCCGAGCAGGCGTCGCCGCACGCCGTACCAGTTGTGGAAGGTCCAGCGGAACACGGTGCCCTGCACCACGCCCCACAGGACGCGGCCCACCTTCTCGCGGAACGAGTAGGGGCTGAGCGCGCGGTCGGTGACCAGTTCCTCGGGGTCCACGGAGCGACTGTATCGGCACAATCGGCCTCGGCGATGAAGCCCCCCCGCCGCGCGGGCCGATGAACCCGAACCCATGAGCCCCGCCACCGACAAGCTGCCCGTGACGGTCGTGATTCCCGTCAAGAACGAGGAGCGCAACCTGCCCAAGTGCCTGGCGCGTCTCGGACGCTTCGCCGAGATCGTGGTGGTCGACTCGGGCAGCACCGACCGCACCGAGGCGATCGCCCGCGAGGCGGGCGCCGAGTACCTGCTCTTCGCGTGGGACGGCAAGTACCCGAAGAAGCGCAACTGGGTGCTGATGAACCGCGCGTTCCGCACGCCGTGGGTGCTCTTCCTCGACGCCGACGA
>JBJTOV010000118.1:0-6710 GCA_046074745.1 Planctomycetota bacterium
TGCGATCGCCGCGCTCAACACCGCCGTCGGCGAAGCCGCCGCAGGTGATGCTGTCGCCGAGCTCGCAGCGCTCGAAGCGATGGACTCGGTGCTCGGCGTCTTCGAGCGGAACTCTCCGCTCGCGTCGGCGGCTTCCGATGATCTCGCGACCAAGGTCGAGGCGCTGCTCGAGCGACGCAGGGCCGCGCGCGCCGCCAAGGACTGGGCCGAGAGCGACCGCGTGCGCGACGAGCTGACCGCGCTCGGCGTGCGCATCAAGGATGGCCCGCAGGGAACGACCTGGGAACGGGCGCTGTAGGGCGCGTGCTGGCGTGCATGAATTCGCGTCCGCTGCGCGCATTCGTCTTGCATCGGCGCGGGGATTTGCTATACTGATCGCGTCAGCATCAAGAGCGGCGGAGCCATCCGCCCGGCAACCGAGTCCGATCCGACCACGGTGCCCAAACGATGCGGCCTGAAGGCTGAAACCAGCCGAAATCAGGCAAAATCGAGGATCTCCCCGATCTCGATGCTGATGCGGTGCGCGCGGATTTCCGCACGCATGTTGCGTCGGCCGGCGTCACCGCGACAACCTGAAGTGCATCCCGAGCGATGCGCGCGCCGAGCGACACGCGGCGCGCGCTCCGGCAACCTGCCGCGAGGCAAGGTGCCGAAACGATGCGGGCGGCGCGCGGGAAACGCGCCGTCAACCTCGCACGCGCGAGCGCTGTGTGCTTGCCCTGATCGGGCGGCGCGCGCGTCGCCGGGATGCGCTTCCAGCGCCCTTCGGGGCGGGAGCGCGCGACATGACGAGCGCACATTCGGACACCACGGTGAGGATCGATTGCTCTGCGGCGTTTCAGCTGGCGCTGTTCGGGAAGACGCAGGAGGTGCGCGACGGCGCCGCGGAGGCGCTGTGGCCGCGCGTCCACGCCGATCAATGCACGATCGAGTGCAGCGACGCCCCGATCGAGTCGCTGCCGTTCTCCGAGCGCGTGGCGGCGCTGCTCGCGGCAAGGGCGATCGAGGCGAAGCCGCGCAACGCCCGCAGGCTGCGCGCGGTTCCGCTGTACCAGTTCCTCACGCCCCCGCAGACGAAGTGGTACGAGCGGACGCTGCGCGTCTTCCGCGTGCGTGGTGCGGGGAACCGCGAGGGCATGGTCACGGCGAAAGGCCACCGCTCGAGATGGTCGCGCGACTTCGCGTTCACGCTTCCCACGCATGTCGACGACACCGTGCTGCAGGTCTGCGGCTGGGGCTCGCGCGAGCAGTGGCCGTACAAAGACGAGCTCCGCTGGAGCACCGATGACGGATGGCTGCGGATCAACCTGAGCTCGTGCGCGTTCCAGCGCGCGCTTCGCACCTACACGGAGCCGAGGATCGTTTCGCGCGACGGCGAGGAGCTTTCGCGGGCGCTGTACAGCGTCGACACGCTGTTCGCCGAGCGTCGCGTCGCGCTCGACTCGGGGCTGATGCTGCGCCTCGCGTCGGGAGCGCTTGCGGGCGCGGTGCTTTCGTTCGACAACGAGGCGCCGATCGTGCGGGGCAGAAGGCCGCGCGACATCACGCTGTCGCTCGAGTTCGGCGCGTCGGTCGACGAGCCCGTGGTGTGCAACTTCATGAAGGGCGATCGAAGCCCGCGCTACGAGCTGAACAACATCGCAGCGAGCGCCTGGGTCGAGGTCCACGTGCTCGGAGGCGACACCGTGGCCAGCCTCGACGAGATCGCGCGCAGCGCGGGCGTGATCCATGGGCCGTGCGTGCGCGGATCGTTCTGGCACCACCCGCTCCACCGCAGGAATCTCGCGAAAGAGGCGCAGGCGCAGGCACCGGCGCCGGTTGCGGAGGTGGCCTGACATGGTTGGCGAAACCGCATGCATGGAGCGGTACGACGAGCGGAACGCGCGCCTGCGCGCGGGGCTGTGCGGCCCCGACCAGCTCGTCGACCGCGTTCTCCTGCGCCGGCCCGATGCGTTCGGGCCCGAGCTCCGTCCGCTGCTCGAAGAGGTGCGGGAGTCGGTCCTGAAGCATGGCGACGAGGCCTCGCGCGAAGCCGTTCTCGCGCAGGCGGACACGCGCACCGCGTCGTCCGCGGAGGTCGACCGCGCGCGGCTGGTTCTTTCGCTGCGGCCTGCGGCGGCCGAGCAGTCGGCGCGCGCGCTCGTCTTTCACGACGAGCATGGCATGACGATCGCGCTGGCGTTTCCCGTGCCTGGCGCGAACAGCAGGCTCGCCGTGCGCATCGCCACCGACATGCATGGAGAGCAGGTCCATGCGGGTGCGCGGCGCATTCCGAGCCTCAGCGGTCCGCTCGCAGACCGCTGGGCGGCGCTCGGCCACGCGGACAAGCCGCATTCGGTGTGGACCTGCGACACGCCGACCTGGAGCCAGGGCGCGCACACGCTCGTGCTCGAGCTCACGCCGAACCCGACGGGCTTCGGCGAGGCGATGTACATCGCGGCGCACGGCGCGGGCCGCACGCTGGTCGCGGTGCCCGACCTCGACGCGAACGAGTTCGAAGCCAACGCGATGGCCGCCGAGGTGATGCCGTCGGGCTGGGCGTATCTGCGCGGCGACCGCACGCAGGGTTCCTGCCATCCCAGCCTTCCGAACGGTTCGCCCGCGCTGCGCAGGCTCGTGCGCGTGCCCGACATCGATCTCTACGCGATCTGCGCGGCGCGCACCTGGCCCGGCACGCTGCGCGACGCGGCGTGGCTCCGTTCGCGCACCGACTTCCGCACGATCCGCTGATCACGCGGACACACCCGCGCAGACAGACCCACGCAAACAACACACGCGAACAAACCCACGCAAGCCACGACGAACAACAGCAAACCCCCGAAAGGACCGCATCCATGACTCCCTCCGAAATCCGCCTTCATCTCGACCGCCTCTGGAAGACGCGCTGGCCCGCATTCATCTGGGGCCCGCCTGGCGTGGGCAAGTCGGCGATCGTCGCGCAGCTCGCGGCCGACCGCGGGCTTGCGGTCGTCGACATCCGCGCGCCGCTTCTCGATCCGACCGACCTGCGCGGCATTCCCGCGGTGGTCGGCGACCGCGCCGAATGGTTCGCGCCCGCGTTCCTGCCGCGCGAAGGTTCGGCGCCCGGCGTTCTCTTCTTCGACGAGCTCAACGCGGCGCCGCCGATCGTGCAGGCGAGCCTCTACCAGCTCGTGCTCGATCGCCGCATCGGCGAGTATCGACTGCCCGACGGCTGGCACATCGTGGCCGCAGGCAACCGCGAGGAGGACCGTTCGGTCGTCTTCCGCATGCCCGATGCGCTGGCCAACCGCTTCGTGCATCTCGAGTTCGCGCCGTCGTTCGACGACTGGCGCGCGTGGGCCGTCGGGCGCAGCCTGAACCCCGCGGTCGTGTCGTTCCTGAGCCTGCGGCGCGAGCTGCTGCACAAGCCGGGCGGAGGCGACCGCGCGTTTCCCACGCCGCGCTCGTGGGAGATGGCGGCGGACATCCTCGACGCCTACGGCGCCGATCCGCGCGCCGAGGAGGCGATCGCAGGCGCGGTGGGCAAGGCCGCGGCGATCGAGCTGCAGGAGTTCCGCAATTCGTCGATCGACGCCGCCGAGCTCGAGGCGCTGTTCGCGGCTCCCGACGGGCATCCGCTGCCGCAGAAGGTGTCGAGCCTGTATGTGATCGTGAACAACATCGCGCGCTCGGCGCGCGAAGAGCGCACGCGCGCGATCGCGGGGCGGCTGCTCGGCCGGCTGCCCGTCGAGTTCGCAACCGTGCTCGCCAAGGACCTGCTGAAGCAGTTCCCCGCGTTCGTCACGAACGACGGCTTCAAGGCCTTCGTGCGCAGGAATGCGGAGGCGTTCGCATGAACCTGCCGCGAGACCGCGAGGCGCACGCGCCGCAGGCGCCCGTCACCGTGTCGGTGGCCGAGACCGAGGCGCTCGCCCGCGCGCGCGTCGAGCAGGCGCGCATCGACATCCTGCTCGACCACCCGTACTTCGCCACCGCGCTGCTGCGCATGCCGATGCTCGGAACGGCCGACACCGCGTTCGCGGCTCCGCTCGCGACCGATGGGCGCCGCATCGTGTTCCGCCACGACCTGATCGCGGCACTTCCACGGCCCCGCGTGCGCATGCTTCTGATGCACGCGCTCGCGCACACGCTGCTGCGGCATCCCGAGCGCGGATCGGGCCGCTCGTGGGCCGAGTGGTCGCTTGCGTGCGACATCGCCGTGCAGTTCGTGTTCGAGTCGGCGGGCATCGTTCCCATGCAGCCCTGGAGCGCGGGGATGGAATCGAAGCGCTCGGCGTCGGCGGAGCGCCTCTACGAGCTGCTGGCCAACGGCGATCGGTGGAAGCAAGACTGGCTGCCCGGCTACGAGCCGCCAGGCGACGGCCTGCTCGCCCACGAGCCGCAAGGCGACGCGCCGCCCGAGCACCGTGCGTTTCATGCGTCCTTCCTGCGCGCGTCGGCCGCCGAGGAGCCGCTGGGCGCGCTCGAGCTCGACGGTCTGGCGCGCGCGTTCGCGACGGATGTGGGCAAGCTGGTTGCGCGCGCGGGCCGCAAGCCCGGCGAAGCGAGCTGCGACATCGAGGCCGCCGATCGCGCCACGCTGCCGTGGCGCACCACGCTTGCGCGGTTCCTGAACGAGCCCATCGGGCGCACATGGTCGCTCGCGCGCCCGAACCGCAAGCATCTCTGGCGAGGCCTCTACCTGCCGGGCGCGGTCGACATCGAGGGCGGGCGCTTCGTGATCGCGATCGACACCTCGGGCTCGATGTCGGCCGAGGATCTCGGTTGCGTGCTCGCCGAGATCGACGCCATCCGCCGCACATGCTCGTGCGAGGTGACCGTGCTTCAGTTCGACGCCACGCTGCATGCGAAGGCCGAGTTCACGCAGTGGGGCGATCGCGACGAGTCGGTCGGTTCGACGCGGATCATGCGCTTCTGGGGGCGCGGCGGCACGGACATCCGCATTCCGTTCGCGTGGGTCGAGGACGAGCGTCGCAACGGGCGGCGTGTTTCAGCGCTCATCGTGTGCACCGACGGCTTCGGACCGCTGCCCGAGCAGGCGCCCGCGGGTCTGCCCGTGCTGTTTCTCCTGACGCCGATCCACCAGGCGCCCGATTTCGGCGAGCAGATCGTTCTGCCGAAGGGGATCGCGAAGCCCTAACGCTCGCGGATCACCTGCCGCAGCCCCGTCGAGCAGTCGACGAGCATGGTCTGGCCGTCGAGGCGCAGGATGTCGACGCAATAGCCGCATTCCTGAAGCGCCTTGCGAAGTTCGCCGTCGGGAACGAGTTCGATCGCGAGTTCGGGCGATGCGCTCGCGATGGTGAAATCGAGCGCGGGGGCCTGTGAAACCGCAATGGCGAAGTCGAGCGCGAGCGCATCCGAAACCGCGACGGCGAAGTCGAGCGACACAGGCTCCGCGCCGATGGCCGCGAAGTCGATCGCGAGCTCGGAAGCCGCGGGGAATCGCTTCGCGGCGCCGTCGCGACCGCGCACGGCGGCGAACAGCGCCACGGCGCCGATCGCCGCAATGCACGCCGCGCCCGCGACGCGCGCGCGCCGCTGGCGCCGCATGCGTCCGCGCGCCAGCTCCGCGCCTGCCGCTCCGAGGATCGCCTCGCGCCGCGCGCGCACCGCGTCGCTCATCGCGCACCGCCTTCGCGCAGGCGCGCCATCAGCCGCCGCAGCGTGCTCTCGACTGCGCGCGGCGTGGCGCCCACCGCGCGCGCGATCGATGCGATTCCCATCCGCTCCACATGGCGAAGCCGAAGCAGCGCGCGCTCCTCGCTGTCGAGGCCCGCGAGGGCCGATTCGAGCTCGTGATCACGCTCGTGATGAAGCTCGTGATCAAGCGCGTGTTCGCGATCACGGCCGCGGTCGCGCCCACCCGCCTCATTCGCACCGTGCGTCTCGCGCCTCCGCACGGCGTCCTCGCGCCTTCGCCGCCGCGACTCCGACAGCAGCGCGTTGCGCGCGGCGTTCAGCGCGGCCAGCCGCATCCAGGCCATGAGCGCCGCATGCGTGTCGACGACGGGCGGGTTGGCGGCGAGCTTCATGAACATCTCCTGCATGCAGTCGAGCGCGAACGACTCGTCGCGACGGGTGATCCTGCGCACCGTCGCGACCACCTGATCGGCGCATCGGTCGTACATCTCGGCCAGCGCGTCCCGCGAACCGGCGCGGACGGCGCGTGACGCACGCGCCGCCCACGCATCGTCGTTGTCCGGGTCGGCGGCCACGGTTCACTCGTTCCGCACGGGCGTGATCGCGATGAGTTCCTCGATCAGCGCCATCGAGTCACCGGGCGCCTTCACGAAGAGCAGCTTCGACGGCTCGTGGTAGCGCACCTTGACCTGCTCGGCGCGCCCGTCGGCCCTGAGCGCGAAGTCGATCGTCTGGATGAGCGCGTTCACGCGTGCCATGTTCGCCGTGCGCTCGGCGCTCAGCTCGAACACGCGCTGCCTCATTTCGGGCGCGGGCGGCGCGCTGCGGTGGATCACGATCACGGGAAGCGACTGCTCGCCCGCCGACGCATCGCCAGGCTTCTCGGGGTCGGCCGTTTCCGCGACCGTTTCCGCGACCGGTTCCACGACATCGATGATCAGCCTCGCATCGCCCTCGAGCGGCAGCAGCTGCAGCGACCTGAAGAAGACCTCGGGCCGCGCGAGATTGACCGCGAGCGGAGGAATGGCGAGCGCCGCCGCCGTCGCGTCGCCGAGCACCACATTGCATGGCAGCTTCGCCTGCAC
>JBJTOV010000119.1:0-8864 GCA_046074745.1 Planctomycetota bacterium
CTCATGAACGGCATGTCGGCCATCACGAGGGTGCGCGGCGCGCCGCGCTTCACGGCGGCGGTCAGGGTGATCAGGAAGTCGAGGGGGGCGTGAAGGGTGTTCGGGAAGCCGAGCACGACCTCGGCGGCCGTGTCGCCGACGAGGAGCACGGGGACCCCCGCCTTCTGAAGCCAGCGCGCGGTAGTGGCGTCGTAGCAGGTGAGCGCGGCGAAGGTCTTGCCTTCGCGGACAGCCCGCTGCAGCGATCGAACCGTGACGGTCGCAAGGTTGGGATCGGGTCCGTCCCATGGGATTCCACTTTGGGAAGCCTTGGGCTCGGCGTGTGGACCCGGGCTGGCGCGGCCGCTTGTCATGGGGGGAATGATAGGGCACGGCAGCCCCATCCCGAACCGTGCCTGGCACGTGCCGTGCACTGCCTGGCACCGCACGGCACATGCCAGGCACTCCCCGCGAGGCGGGAAGGCATCCGGAAGCGGCATCGTGGAAACGACCGCCTCGATGCGCGGCAACGCTTGTTATCGCGGTACGGAGAAATCTGGCGCGCTGGTGTTGCTGTTGCCGAGGCCGTCTCCACCGTCTGCTGAATGCGCAATCCACGGCACATGCCAGCGAGTGCCAGTCAGTGCACGGCACGTGCCAGGCACGGGTCGGGGATGGGAGTCGCGCGTAGCGAAGCGGCCCGGCCCGCCGCCCCCCACCTACATCCTCCGCGACTGATTCGGCACCAGGTTGTCGCGACCGCACACGATCCAGTCCGCGATCTCCACCGCTTCCGAGAAGCTCTCCCGCGCCGCCTCGAGGTCGTAGCACGGCGACATCACCTGCCCCGACTCGAGGTGCTCCACCGTCGGCACCGCGTCGCCCGCGACCAATGTCGTCGAGCCCGCGCCCGGCAGCAGCAGCCCCGTGCTTCCCGGCGTTGCGCCATACAGCGGAAACAGGTCCACCCCCGCCGCCAGGCGGTCGGGCGCCGCCGCCGTTCTCTGCACGATCGCCACTTCCTGCGCGATCGTGCGGACCAGCTCTTCGTCGTCGGCCTCCTTCGCCTCGCGCAGCTTCTCGATCAGCTGCACGCCCACTGTCTCGCGCTCGCGCTCGCTCACCAGCCACTGCGCGTGATCGAAGGCCAGCAGCCCGCGGCGATGCGTCGGGCTCAGGCAGGTCAGGAACACATGGGTGATCTGGTCGGGACCGATCCCCGCGCGCTCGGCGAGCCGCCCGACCAGCGCCTGCGCCGGCAGGGACGGATCGACGAGGATCCTGGCCGCGCCCGAGACGACGAGCGTGGTCGTGGCGTGTGCGGGGCGAACGGCGCCGCGCTCGCCCCAGTGGGGGTTCGCGGCCATGGTTCCAATGGAGATGACGCGTGCGGTGGCCGACATCGGGAGTGGCAGCGTAGCAACCGCGCCGCGCTACTCGGCCAGGCCGTCGCGCGCCAGGCGGCCGATCGGGTTCGATGGATCCCGGCGCTTCGCGCGCAGCGCATCGACCACGATGGGCGGCACCAGCGTCGACAGCGCGTCGAGCGAGCCACCCAGCGCGGCGATCTGCTTGATCAGGCTCGAGCTCGTGTAGGCGAAGTTCTCGCCGGTCACGATGAACACCGTCTCGATGCCCGCGACCTGCCTGTTGGTGATCGCCAGCTGGCACTCCCCCGCGAGGTCGGTGATGTTGCGGATGCCGCGGATGATCGCACAGGCCCCCACCGACTTCGCGTAGTCGACGGTCAGGCCCGTGTAGTGCTCGACGCGCATGTGCGCTCCCGCGGGCTCCTTGGCGAGGAGCTCCGCGACCAGCGTCCGGGCCATCCCCTGGCGCTCGTCGAAGCTGAACAGCGCCTCCTTGTTCGGATTGCGGCCGATGGCGAGGACGACCTCGTCGAACATCCCGCGACTGCGGCGCAGGATGTCGAGGTGCCCGAAGGTGATCGGGTCGAACGAGCCCGTGTAGATGGCGAGATGGCGGCCCACGGCGGCATCCTACGGCAGGCGTTTGAGCCCGTTTCGCCCCTCGGGGGCCTCTGGAGCCGTCCAACGCAGCCGATCCGCGGCGTACAGCCCGCCGAGAGCGCACAGAGCGACCTCCGCAGCGCGCCGCATCGACCGATGTGCTTGCAGGGCCACGAATCGAATTCGACAGTTCCTCCGTTGCCTCCGCGTAAGGGACTCCGCGGTGCAACGGGTCGACCCCGGGTTCGCCTGGGAACGACGACCTTGGATCGGCCCCGCATCGGACATGCCTCCCCGATCGGGGCCTCCCTTGCCTCCGTGTGGAGCCGGGTGACTGAGGAGCCACCTGGCCCACTGTCTGAAACGCCGCCGCCCCGCGCATGACCTGCGCGGGGCGGTGCGGTTTTCAGTTCGGTGATGGCGATCGTCGCGAGCGACCCGCGCTCAGCGCGGCGCCACCGCGCCAAGCCCCGCGAGCAGCGTGCGGAAGTTCTCCCCGAACACGAAGTTCTCCTCGGGAAACTCCGTGCCCGCGCGGTTCTGGTCGAGGTGGCTGAACATCATCTCGATGCGGCCGACCGGCGCCCACGCGTTGTCGACGAACGAGTAGCGCTCGATCGTGCCCACGGTGCTCGCGCCCGTCTCGTCCATGCGCTCGATGGTGGCGTCGTAGCGGATCGTCTCGCCTGGGCTCACATCGCGCTCGATCACCGCGGAGGCGACCTTGGCGAGCACGACCTTCTCGCGGAAGCCGTTCACGCTGCCGACGAGGATGCCCGCGGTCTGCGCCATGCCCTCGAGGATCAGCGAGTTCGGCATCACGGGGCACGCGGGCAGCGCGCCTTCGGCGGCGAAGTGCGCGTGCAGGTGCTCCTCGGAGAGCGAAACGCCCTTCACCGCGACGAGCCGCTTGTTCGGCTCGAACGCGACCACCTTGTCGATCCACATCCAGCGCATCGGTCAGGCCAGCTTGCGCTCGACGAAGTCGCACAGGCTCTTCACGGTGAAGAGGCCCGACAGCTTCGTGACCTGCGGGTCCTGCTCGAACGAGCCGAGCTCGACATGCGGCACGCGCTCCTTGAGAAGCGCGATGCCCTTCGCCGTGACCTTGCCGGCCTCGACGAGCGAGGGGTCGGTCATCAGGTTCTCGGGGAAGAGCTCGCCCTGCGCGATCTTGAACGGCCGCTCGGGGGTCGAGAACTTCTTCTCGAGGCGGAACACGATGTCGAGGTAGTCGATGCTCTCGGCACCGAGGTCGCCCTTCAGGGTCGCGGTCGGGACGACATCGTCCTCGTCGACGCCCAGGGCATCGACCAGCACATCGCGCACATCCGCTTCGATATCAGCACGGCTCTTGGCCATCATGGTCTCCATCGTTCAGGTCCGAAGGGGGCGCAGTATAAGGCGGCCCGCCACGGCCGTTTCCGAGGCTTCCGACCCCGTACCCGCTCCTCGGATCACGGTGCCCTGCGCCTTGAATACCGCGCAGCCGTCGTCGCGGGTCTTCTCGAGGGTGACCTCGACCTTCAGGCTCTCGCCCGGGCGCACGAAGCTGCCGTAGCGGAGCGCCTTGACCTCGCCGAGCACCATGCGGGGCTGCCCGCGGCGCTCGAGGACGGCCCGGGCGGCCTGGGTCAGCGCCTCGACCATGAACACCCCGGGAAGCACGGGGAAGCCCGGGAAGTGGTCCTGCAGGTACTCCTCGGCGGAGGTGACATTCTTGATGGCGACCGCCGAGCTGTCGGTGAGCTCGAGGAACTGGTCGACGAGGCGGAAATGCATGGCGGGAAGGTAGCCGATCGGGGCGCGCGCGGCGGCCGAGCGCGGGCCGCGGGCGCGGTGCCGCGAGTGCGGTTTTCAAGGGTGTCCTGCCGATATCGGGACCATGCCAAAGACTGCCCGTAAGGCCGCGGACGCCGACCAAGGCGCCGCGGAGAGCGATTCGTCCCTCAACCGCCGCCGCGTGATCTGGGTGCTGTGCGCAGCGCTCTGGACCTTCCTCGCGGCGAGCTTGGCCAGCTTCCAGTCGGCCGACTGGCCCACGCATGTGGTGGCGGTGCCGAACGACCCGCCGCTCAACCTGTGCGGCAGGTTCGGCGCGGCGATCTCGTACGGGCTCTACTTCACGCTGGGCGTGGGCGTGTGGATTCCCGTGATCTATCTCGGCGTGCTGCTGGCGGCGATCGCCTTGGGCCGCACGGTGACGCATCCCTTCGTGCGGTTCGTGGGCTGCCTGGTGGCGATGGCCGCGTTCGGCGGCCTGCATGCCGAGTGGTTCCCGAGCGCGGGCTCGCTGACGGGCGTCGACGCGGGAATCGTTCCGATGTGGTTCGCCGACGAACTGCACGGACGCTTCGGGCCCGTGGGCGCGTCGATCCTGTTCCTTGCGGCGCTTTCGATCGGTGCGATCGTGACCGCGGATGCGCTGGTGGCGATGCTGCCCGGCGCGCTCGCGCGGGCGTTCGCGTTCCTCGCGCCGGTGTGGGAGACCGACTGGAAGGGCCACTTCGCGGCGCTGCGCGAGCGCTTCTCGGCGATGTTCCCGCAGCCCGCGGTGGCGACGGCGGGCCGCACGCGGCGCAGCGCGTCGTCGCGCGCGGCGAAGGCGGCGGCGCCCGTCGCGGTCGTCGAGGACGAGAAGGACTCGGACGATGCAGAAGACGAGAACGACGCGGAGGACGAGTCGAGCGACGACGACACCGACGCTTCCAACGACAGCGATGAGGACGATGAGGACGGTGAAACCTACGAGGACGCCGCCGAGAACGACGGCCACGACGGCACCCCCGTGTCCACCGCGCCGAGCGCCGTGGCCGAAGTGCCCTCGGGGCGCGCGCCCCTGAGCGAGGACGAGCTGCGCGCCCGCATCCAGAAGCTGCCCATCAAGATGACCGCGAAGCCCGCGGCCACCAACCTGCGCGACGAGGACATCCCCCGCACGCCCGACTACTCGGGCTACCAGTTCCCCACCCTCGATCTGCTCGAGGAGCCCGAGGGCAACTACTCGGCCAAGATGGAGGCCTATGTGCGCGAGCAGGCCGAGCTGCTCACCCGCACGCTCGCGACCTACGGCCTCGAGGGCGAGATCACCCACATCGAGTCTGGCCCCGTGGTCACGCTCTACTCGGTGGAGCTTGCGGCCGGCACGCGCGTGGCGCGGCTCGAGACGATCTCGAAGGACATCGCGCGCGCGCTGCAGGCGCCGAATGTGCGCATCATCCCCAACATGGTGGGCCGCAGCGCGGTCGGCATCGAGGTGCCCAACCGCCAGAAGGAGAAGGTGCGACTGAAGGAGCTCATGTCGAGCGGCCACGCGAGCGGCATGATGCTTCCCATGTTCATGGGCAAGGACTCGGCGGGCGAGCCGCTGGTCCTCGACCTCGCGAAGATGCCGCACATGCTGATCGCGGGCACCACGGGCTCGGGCAAGTCGGTGTGCATGAACACGATCATCATGTCGTGGCTCTACACCAAGCGCCCCGACGAGCTGAAGCTGGTGCTCGTCGACCCGAAGATGGTCGAGATGGCGCAGTTCAGCGAGATCCCGCACCTCGCCTGCCCCGTGGTCACCGAGATGTCGAAGGCCGCGGCGATCCTCGAATGGGCCGTGACCAAGATGGAGGAGCGGTACGAGCTCCTGAAGGAAGCGGGCGTGCGCGACATCCGCTCGTTCAACGAGCTTGGCGAGGCGGAGCTGCGCGAGCGCATCCAGCCTGCCGACGATGTCGAGTGGGCCAAGATCCCGAAGAAGCTGCCCTACATGGTGTTCGTGATCGACGAGCTGGCCGACCTGATGATGACCGCGAAGGAGGTCGAGCAGTCGATCGTGCGCATCGCGCAGAAGGCGCGGGCCGTCGGCATCCACCTGATCCTGGCCACGCAGCGCCCGCAGGCGACCGTGGTCACGGGCCTGATCAAGTCGAACATGCCCTGCCGCGTGAGCTTCAAGGTGGCGTCGGGCACCGACAGCCGCATCGTGCTCGACCAGAAGGGCGCGGAGCTCCTGCTCGGCCAGGGCGACATGCTGGTCGTCACCCCGAGCCAGACCGACGCGCGCCGCTCGCAGGGCACGCTCGTCGAGGACAAGGAGGCGCGCGCGGTGACCAAGTTCCTGAAGACCGTCGCCGCGCCGAACTTCGAGCGCCAGCTGCTCACCATCCGCTCGGGCCAGGTCTCGGGCGGCGGCGAAGGCGGCGGCGATGCGGGCGACGCGGGCGGCGAGCGCGATCCGCTGTTCGACCAGGCCGTCGAGATCATGATCGAGTCGGGCCGCGGCAGCGTGTCGCTCCTCCAGCGGCGCCTCGCGATCGGCTACGGCCGCGCGTCGCGCCTCGTCGACCAGATGGGCCACGCGGGCATCCTCGGCGAGCACAAGGGCTCGGTCGCGCGCGAGGTCGTGGTCACGCTCGACGAGTGGCACCGCATGAAGGAGCTGCGCGACGAGCAGGAGCGTGAGGGCACGGTGTTCGAGAGCATCGGCAACACGCGCGAGAACGACGAGGCCCTCCGCATGCACGACGAGGAAGGCTACTGACGCCATCCCGACGACCGCACGGTTTCCACGGCCCGCGCAGCTCGCGCGGGCCGTGTCGTTGATGCCTTCGGCGAAACCACGCGCCGCTCGGGTTACAATTGGGTTCCATGGCTTCGTTCTTTCCGAGCGTTCCGTACGAGATCCGAAGCGAAGGCGCGGAGAAGGCGTCGAACGAGCCCGAGCTCGTCATGCGCGCGTGCCTCGAGGAGGCGCTCGCCGAAAGGCCGTGGATCGTGGTGCAGAACCTGCTGGTGCAGGACCCCGATTCGGTCGGCACCCGCGAGCTCGACTTCGTGATCATCGACCCCGAGCGCGGCATGCTGGTCATCGAGGTGAAGGGCGGCGACTTCCGCTACAGCCCCGAGCATGGCTGGCACCGCGATGTGCGCGGCGAGATCCGCACGCACGAGCGCGAGGCTCCGCAGCAGGCGATCAGCGCGATGTACGCCCTTGTCCGAGCGCTCGCGACCTACGGAAGCCATGACGACCGCCGGCCGCCCTATCTGCACGGCTGGTTCCTGGCGCTGGTCGACGCGCATGTCGACTTCAACACGGTTCCGCTCAACGCGCGCAACCATCTGCTCGGCGCCGCGCAGTGCCGGAACCCCGCGCGGCTGCTCAGGATCCTCGAGGAGATGTTCGCCGCGCTTGCGGAGAAGTACCCCGAGGTTCCCGTGGGCGAGCGCTCGCCCGTGCGGCGGATCGTCGACAGGCACATCCTTCCCTTGATGCGGTCGGCGCTCTATGTGCGCGACGAGATCTCGAATGCGCGGCTGGTCGAGCACGATGTGATGCGGCCCGTGCGCGCCATCGTCGACGCGACCCATCGGCTCGACCGCGTGCAGATCGAGGGCTACGCGGGCACGGGCAAGACCTACGCGGCGCTCTACCGCGCGCGGCGCGAGATCGCCGCCGGCCGCCGGACGCTGGTGACCTGCTTCAACGAGCCGCTCGCCGCCGTGCTCGGCCGCTCCTGCCGCGCGCGGCCGGTCGACAACGGCACGCCGCTGCGCGCGATCCGCGCCGACCGCTGCGTCGTCGCCAACCTGCACGCGCTCGCCGAGTGCGTGTCGAACGGCCTCGGCCGAACGCCTCCTTCGTCGCTTCCGCCGGCCGAACGCTACGCCGCGATGATCGCCGCGCTGGCCGAGGCGGCGCGCGACGGCGCGCTCGGGTCGTTCGACGCGATCGTGATCGACGAAGGCCAGGACTTCACGCCCGCGATGCTCGACGCGCTTGACGCGCTGGCGGGCGCGCGGGCCAGGATCGCGTTCTTCCACGACCCGAACCAGGCGATCTACCAGCGCGCCGACCCCGTCGAGATCGAGCGTCGGTTCGGCCCACCCCTGCTCCTGCGCGAGAACCTGCGCAACTCGGTCTCGATCACCGCGTTCCTGCGCGCGCTCGACCCGGCGCGGCTCGACGGCATCGAGGCGCCGCCCTCGGCGCGGGAGGGGCAGACCGTGGTGGTGGCCGAGTTCGCACCCGACGACCACGCGGGGCAGCGCGACGCCATCGGCCGCATCGTCAAGCACCTCGTCGACGGCGAGGGCGTTCGCATGGAGGACATCGTGCTGCTGTCGCCCTTCCGGCGCGACCGCGGCTGCCTCGCGGCCGTCGACCTGGTGCGCGGGATCCCGCTCGTCCCCTTCGCCGACGCGCTCGACCGCGACGAGTCCGATCCGCCATGCCTCCGCTGGGAAACGCTCCACAGGTACAAGGGGCTGGAGGCGCCCGTCGTGATCCTGCATGATGTGCGGGGCGGCGCCGAGAATGTCTCGTACGAGGCGATCCTGACCGCCTGCAGCCGCGCCCAGCACGCCCTCTATGTGCTTCGGTCGACCGACTATTCGGGGCCCGCGCCGCTTCCCGTGCAAGGCGAGATTCCCTGACGGCCGATGGAAGGCGCATGATCGACCCCGCATGGATCCGTACGGGCCTGGACGCCGCCATCGAGATGGCCGAGAAGGGCTGGCGCGAAGGCGGCATTCCCATCGGCAGCTCGCTGCTCGACGCGCGCGGGCAGGTGGTGGCGGCCGGACACAACCAGCGCGTCCAGTCGGGCGACCCGACGGCGCACGCCGAGGTCGACTGCATCCGCCGCGCGGGGCGTCGGCGCGACTGGCGCTCGCTCACGCTCGTCTCGACGCTGTCGCCCTGCTGCATGTGCTCCGGCACGGCGATCCTCTTCAAGATCCCGCGCGTCGTGATCGGCGAGAACCGCACCTTCATGGGCGCCGAGGAATGGATGGCCGCGAACGGGGCGGAGCTCGTCGTCGTCCAGGACCCGCGCTGCATCGCGCTCATGGAGCGGATGAAGCGCGAGAAGCCCGACCTCTGGGCCGAGGACATCGGCGAGTGAGCCGAGCGCGGCCGCTCAT
>JBJTOV010000120.1:0-3006 GCA_046074745.1 Planctomycetota bacterium
GTCGGCCAGGACATCCAGCGCCTGAAGGACATCAAGAGCTACCGCGGCGACCGTCACCGCAAGAACCTGCCGGCGCGCGGCCAGCGCACCCGCACCAACGCGCGCACCCGCAAGGGCCGCAAGAAGACGGTCGCCGGCAAGAAGGGCGTGAAGGGCTGATGACCCGCGCGTCCCGCGCCTGACCGAAACCACAGGAGAGCACAGACATGGCAAGCAAGAAGAATGTCCGCAAGAGCGTCACGAAGGGCGTGGTCCACGTCAACGCGTCGTTCAACAACACGATGGTCACGATCACCGACGTCAACGGCGAGACCATCGCCGCCGACTCGGCCGGCACCGTCGGATTCAAGGGTGCCCGCAAGTCGACGCCATTCGCCGCGAGCCGCGCCTCCGAGAAGGCCGTCGGCAAGGCCAAGCGCGTCGGCCTAAAGGAGGTCGAGGTTCGCGTGAAGGGCCCCGGCCCGGGCCGCGAGAGCGCGATCACCGCGCTTCAGGCCAACGGCCTGAAGGTCACCGCGATCGAAGACCACACCGCGATTCCGTTCAACGGCTGCCGTCCGCCGAAGAAGCGTCGCGTCTGATTCCGAACCAACCGTCCTTCCCCGCGCACAGCAGGGCGGCCGTCTCCCGGCAGGAACGGCCAGCCCGACAAGGCGCAGGGAATCTCGAGACAGGCGCTTGCGCCTGCACAGGCCTGCCGGAACGCCCCCTGTGGGCAATGGAGCGATAGATGCATCTCAGCTGGCGCGGGCTCAACCTTCCCGCAACCGTTCAGGTCGATTCCCGAAGCCGCACGCAGACCTTCGCCCGTTTCACGGCGGAGCCCTTCGAGCCCGGATTCGGCACGACCATCGGCAACAGCCTCCGTCGCGTGCTGCTCTCGTCGATCGAGGGTGCGGCGATCACCAAGGTCCGCATCAAGGGCGTGACCCATGAGTTCTCGACGATTCCCGGCGTCCTCGAGGATGTCGTCGACATCATCCTGAACATCAAGGGCGTCGTCATCGCGATGGACGGCGACGGTCCCAAGACCATGCGCCTCTCGGCCGAGGGCCCCGGCGATGTCACCGCCGAGCTCATCGAGTGCGACGCGTCGATCCAGATCCTCAACCCCGACAAGGTCATCGCCACGCTGACCGACAAGATCGACTTCGACATCGAGTTCACGGTGGAGAAGGGCCGCGGCTACATGCCCGCGAGCGAGCAGATCGCGAAGGACGGCGTCGAGGGCAAGGACCAGGTCATCGGCGAGATCCCGATCGACGCGATCTTCTCGCCCGTGCAGCGCGTGCGCTTCTCCACCGAGGACACGCGTCTCGGACAGCAGACCAACTACCAGAAGCTGATCCTCGATGTCTGGACCAACGGCACCGTCACCCCCGAGATGGCGCTGGTCGAGGGCTCGAAGATCCTCCGCAAGCATCTGAATCCGTTCGTGCAGTTCGACGAGATCGGCCAGGACCTCGTGTCCGACGATGTCGCATCGTCGAACGAGCAGGACGACGAGATCGTGCGCAAGCTGCGCATGCCGGTCGGCGAGCTCGAGCTCAGCGTCCGCGCGTCGAACTGCCTCGAGACCGCGAAGATCCGCACGGTCGGCGAGCTGGTCCAGAAGAGCGAGGACGACCTCCTCGGCGTGCGCAGCTTCGGCAAGACCTCGCTGCGCGAAGTGAAGCAGGAGCTCGAGAAGATCGGTCTCCACCTTGGATATCCCGTCCCCGACGGGCTGCTGAACGGCTGAGTCCGCGGCAGGAGCGTTTCAGGAGCCGCGCGCAGCGCGCGGCGGTACGAGAGCAATGGGGCCAGGCCGCGAAGGCCGCGCCCAGATAGGAACGAGTCATGCGTCACCGAGTATTTGGCAAGCAGCTCTGCGTGAAGGAAGACCACCGTCGCGCCATGCTCCGCAACCTCGCGGCCGGCCTCTTCGAGCACGGCCAGATCGAGACCACGCTTCCCAAGGCGAAGGCCGTGCAGCCCTTCGTCGAGAAGCTGATCACGATGGCGAAGCGCTCGGGGCTTGCCAGCCGCCGCGCCGTCGCCTCGCGCATCAACGACCGCGCGGTGTTCGCGTGGATCGCCGATGCGAATGTGAACGACGAGAAGAAGGGCTCGCACCCGCTGTGGGACCTTCCCTCGAAGGATTCGGTGGAGTTCAACCGCTACGGCGAGCTCCGCAAGGCGCCGCGTCTGGTGCAGCACCTGATGACGCGCGTCGCGCCGCTCTACGCCGATCGCGCGGGCGGCTACACCCGCATCGTCAAGCTCGACAAGCGCCGCGTGGGTGACCAGAGCGATCTGGTGGTCCTGCAGCTCGTCGGCAAGGAGGACGGCCCGCAGGTCAGCGGCCGTCGGTCGAACCGTCGCCGCACGGCCGACAAGCGCACGGCGTTCGCCGCCGAGCGCCGCAAGGGTGGTGAGGCGAAGGCCGAAGCGACCGCCTGAGCGCGGAGGCGCGCCTGACTGACGGCCTGAAGTGGCCGGCGACACGAAACCTGTTTCCCGCCGCCCCGGAGTTCCGGGGCGGTGGTGCTTTTCCGTGTCGTCACGCGGGGCAGCGGTCGCTCGAGAGTGATCAATCGAGGGCGATCGATCGAGGACGATCGACCACGCTCTCGATGTCGAACCGCCCGTCGTCAGTTCACCACCATGCAGCGTCCGCCCTCGAGGCGGTGGCCCGCCATGCGTCCGAGCCGCGCGTACAGCATGAAGTCGGCGGCGTTGAGCCGAGCGATGGTCGACCGCGTTGCCTCGGGCAGCGCGCTCGCCGACGACCGCTCGGGTGCGGCGTTGGTCGGGCCGATCTGAACGGGAGGCAGCAGGCCGAGGAGGTCGCGCCAGCGCTCGCCCGGGCGGTAGAGCCGCGCTACCCGCCGCACGGTCGAGGCGAAGGCCTCGAAGCGGTCGAGGAAGCCGACCACATCGAACTCGCGGCCGAGGAACGCGAGCGAAGCCTCCACGGCAGCCTCGGGATCGCGGTCGATCTCGTCGCGCGGGATGCGCGACAGC
>JBJTOV010000121.1:0-2917 GCA_046074745.1 Planctomycetota bacterium
CGCCACCAAGACCTGCGTGACGCGCGAGTACCGCAAGGGCTTCGAACTACCGACGGTCGGCTGACGGCGGCCCGCGGCGCGCACGCCACTCGGCTACCCTGACGGAATGCTCGGCGAACGACTCGACAACCGCATGCGCCACGTCGCCAAGTGGGCGCGCAAGCAGGGGATCGCCTGCTTTCGGCTGTACGAGAAGGACATTCCCGAGTTTCCGATGATCGTCGATTGGTACGGCGATGAGGGTTGGGGCGAGACGGGTGGCCCCGCAACGGGCGACGCCGTCGCGTGGTTCTTCCACCGGACGAAGGACGACACGCTCGAGAGGGAGCGCGACTACCGCGTCGACGCCGAGGCCGAGATCCTGGCGGGGCTGAACATCCCGCGGGAGCGGCTGTTCATCAAGTACCGCGGGCGCCAGCGCGCCGAGGACGGCGGGCGCGACCAGTACGAGCGCTTCGATTCGCGCGGCGCGGTGAAGGTGGTGCGCGAGCATGGGCTGCGCTTCGAGGTCAACCTCTCGGACTACCTCGATGTGGGGCTCTTCCTCGACCATCGGCCGACGCGGCTCTCGGTGCAGCAGCGCGCGGGCGGGAAGCGGGTGCTGAACCTGTTCGCGTACACGGGGGCGTTCAGCGTGCATGCGCGCGCGGGCGGCGCGGCGCGCACGACCACGGTCGACATGTCGCGCACCTATCTCGACTGGTACGCGCGCAACCTTGCGCTGAACGGCTACGCGCTCGACGACGCGCACGCGGCCGTGCATGCCGACTGCCTGCAGTGGCTCGAGGCGGGACCTGCGGCGGGCGAGGCCTACGACATCGTGGTGTGCGATCCGCCGACCTTCTCGAACTCGAAGCGCATGCGGGCGGACAGCTTCGCCATCGACCGCGACTATCCCGAGGTCCTGCGCCAGATCGCGCGCTTCGTGGCGCCGGGCGGCGAGGTGTTCTTCTCGACCAATTCGCGCAGCTTCGAGTTCGATCCCGCGCAGGTGCCCGCGGGATTCGGCTGCCATGAGATCAGCCACCGCTCCGTGCCCGAGGATTTCCGCAATCGGAAGATCCACCGCTGCTGGCGGCTGGCCGAGGGCTGGAAGGAGAAGGAGCGGCGACCGCGGGCGCAGGCGGCGCAGGGGCCGGATGCCGCCGTCGGCGACGGCGCGGGAGAGCGTCCATGAGCCGCTCGCACACGATCGCGGAGCCGTATGCGGTGCTCGTGGTCGACGACCAGTCGATGATCGCCGAGGCGGTGCGCCGCATCATGGCCGCGGATCCGGCGGCCGAGGTGCATGTGTGCGCGCGCGCGGCCGATGCGCTGGCGCGAGCGGTCGCGCTGCGGCCCGCGGTGATCCTGCAGGACCTGACCATGCCCGATGGCGACGGTCTCGAGCTGGTCGAGCGCTACGCATGGCAGGCCGAGCTCGCCGAGACGGCCGTGGTGGTGCTTTCGGCCACGCAGGATCCGGCGACCAAGGCCGAGGCGTTCGCGCGCGGCGCGCAGGACTACATCGAGAAGCTGCCGCCGCGGCAGGAGTTTCTCGCGCGGGTGCAGCACCACGCGGCGGCGGCGCGCGCGCTGAGCGGACGCAACGCGGCCACGCGCGCGCTCGAGCGCAAGGAGCGCGAGCTGCGCGAACGGAACGCCATGCTCGACCGCGCGAACGCGCGGCTCAAGGAGCTGAACGCGGAGCTGGTCGAGGACCTCGGCGAGCAGCGCCAGCGCGTGGAGTCGCTCGCGTCGGCGGGTGGGGGGCTTGCGCGCATCCAGGATCTCGATGTGCTCCTGACGACGATCCTCGAGGAATCGGCGCAGTTCGCGGGGGCAGCCAAGGGCGCGCTGTTCGTGCGCGACGGGTCCGAGCTTCGCTGCGCAGCGGTGCGCGGCGGCGGCAGTTCGCGGACCGCGCCGGCGACGGTCGCGCGCGCGGCGATCGCTCCCGAGACGACGGTGGGCGAGGTCGCCGCATCGGGGGATGCCGTCGTCCTCGACGAGGAGCAGTGCGGGCTCGTGGGTCGATCGGGCCCCCGGCTTGCGCCCGAAGGCGCGCTTCCCGCGACGCCGCGCTCGGTGCTGATGCTTCCCGTGATGCGCGGTGAAGAGGCGCTCGGCGTGCTCGCCCTGTGCGATGCGGCGCACGAGGGCGGATTCGACCCCGAGGACGGGCGGCTTCTGCGCAACTTCGCGGCGCTCGCCGCGGTCGCCATCGAGCGCACGCAGGCGGCGCGCAGCCTGATCTTCCGCATGGTGGCGATGGCCGAGCTGCGCGACCCGACCGAGACCGCGGGCCATGTGCAGCGTGTGGCGGGCGTGGCGGCGCTCGTGTACGACGCGTGGGCGGAGGCGCATGGGGTGGAACCGGCCGAGCGTGTGCGGCAGCGCGACACGCTGCGCATCGCGGCGATCCTTCACGATGTGGGAAAGGTGGGCATCGCCGACGCGATCCTGAAGAAGAGGGGCAAGCTCGACGAGGCTGAGCGCGCCGAGATGGAGCGGCACGCCGAGATCGGCGCGGCGCTCTTCTCAGGGCTCCGAAGCGACCTCGACATGGCGGCGGCGGATGTGGCGCTCTGCCACCACGAGAAGTGGGACGGCACGGGCTATCCGAGGCGGCTCTCGGGGGAAGAAATCCCGCTGTTCGCGCGGATGGTGGCAGTGGCGGATGTATTCGATGCGCTTGCGTCGCGGCGCTCGTACAAGGAGCCGTGGCCGCGCGAGCGGATCGTGGAGCTGTTCACGACGGAGTCGGGGCGCCACTTCGACCCGGAACTGGCGGCGATCATGGTGGCGCATATGCATGAGGCGGAGCAGATCCGCGACTTGCATCCAGAATGTTGAGCGGGTGGCGGGCAGGGAGCGCTCCGACAGCCGTCCCGCGCGCTCCCCGACAGGTGCCTGGCACGTGCCGTGCAGTGCCTGG
>JBJTOV010000122.1:0-4288 GCA_046074745.1 Planctomycetota bacterium
ACCGCGTCACGATTCTGCTGCGGAAAAGGGATGTGAAATCGAGGCGGCCCGCTGGCGGCATCTAAGATGGCCGCCCACGGAGACCCTTCCCCATGCTGTTCGTCCATCGATTCCTTCGCGCTGCTGACATGATTTCCGCCATGATTGCCGCGAGCATGGCCGCGAGAATGGCCGCGAGCATGGCCGCAAGAATGTCCGCAAGATTGTCCGCGGGGATTTCCGCGCCGCTTGCCGCATCGCTCGCCGCTGCGGCGGGCCTCGCCGCATCTGCGTCGCCGCTTCCTCCCTCGAGCCCGCCCGCGTCCAAGGCTGCGCCCGTCGCCGACACCGTGCACGGGGTCGAGATCGTCGACGACTACCGCTGGCTCGAAGCGCTCGAGAAGGAGTCGCCCGAGGTCGCCGAGTGGACCACCGCGCAGAACGACCACACGCGCGCCGTGCTCGGGTCGCTTCCCTGCCGCGAGCGCCTGGCCAAGTCGCTCGAGCCGTGGATGACGCTCGGCGCGGTCGGCACGCCGGTCATCACCGACGCGGGCCACTACTACACCGAGCGCTCGGGCACGCAGAACCACGCCGTTCTCCGCTTCCGCGCGCGCGGCGACTCGGGGATCGTCACCATCCTCGATGTCAACGAGCTTGATCCGCAGGGCCTGACCAGCCTCGACTGGTGGAGGCCAAGCCCGAGCGGCTCGCTCGTCGCGTTCGGCACCTCGCGACAGGGAAGCGAGATGAGCGAGCTTCACATCTACTCGCTCGAGCTCGGCACCTGGCTGGCCGACGAGATTCCCGGCAAGGTCGGCTTCTCGGGCTGGATGCCCGATGGAAAGTGCTTCTTCTACTCGGCGCTGCGCGACCCGAAGGATCCGTACTCCCGCGAGACGCGCTTCCATGTCGTGGGCACGGCTCCGCGCTTCGACCGCGTCCTTCTCCGCCAGACCGACCCGAGCCAGATCCCGGGCGCGGGCCCGTCGACCGACGGCAAGTGGCTGGTCGGCACGCTGTCGCGCGGCTGGCAGGCGAACGACCTCTGGGTGTGCGACCTCGCTGAGTGGCGCCAGACGGGCGAGATCCGCAAGACCGTGATCGCGGAGGGGCTCGACGCCCGCTTCGACCCCGTGGATGTCATCGACGGCGTGCTCTACCTGACCACGACCTCGGGCTCGCCGCGCGGCAGCCTGGTCGCGGTCGACCTGGCGAAGCCCGCGCGCGAGCACTGGCGAACGCTCCTGGCCGAGCGCCCCGACATGGTGCTCGAGGGCGTGTCGCGCGCGAAGGACAGCCTCGTCACCTCGTGGTCGAAGGATGTGTGCTCGTACTTCGAGGTCATGGATCTCTCGGGCAAGGTGCTGCACGAGATCCCCCTGCCCGGCCTCGGCACCGCGGGCATTTCGACCGACCACCGCACGCACGAGGCGTTCATCTCGTACACCAGCTTCGACAGCCCCCGCACGATCTTCCAGACGCATGTGATGCATCCGAAGCTCGCCGAGTGGGCGCGCACGAAGATCCCGGGCGACCTGTCGGCCTACACCGTCGAGCGCCGCCGCGCGACCTCGAAGGACGGCACCGAGGTGCCGATGTTCATCGTGCGCCGCAAGGACCTTGCGTTCGACGGCGCGAACCCCACCCTGCTCTACGGGTACGGCGGATTCAATGTCTCGCTCACCCCGGGCTTCAACCCGACGATCGTGCCTTGGCTCGACGCAGGCGGCGTGTATGTCGTGGCGAACCTGCGCGGCGGCGGCGAGTTCGGCGAGGAATGGCACCGCTCGGGAATGCAGGCGAGCAAGCAGAATGTGTTCGACGACTTCTACGCGTGCGCCGAATGGCTGATCCGCGAGAAGTACACGAGCCCCGCGCATCTCGCCATCAAGGGCGGCTCGAACGGCGGACTGCTGACGGGCGTGGCCAGCACGCAGAGGCCCGATCTGTTCGCGGCGGCGATCGTGGCGGTGCCGCTGCTCGACATGGTGCGCTACCACACCTTCCTCATCGCGCGCTACTGGGTGCCCGAGTACGGCTCGAGCGAGGACGGCACGCAGTTCCGCACGCTGTTCGCCTACTCGCCCTACCACAATGTGCGCAAGGGCGCGAAGTACCCCGCGCTTCTCGTGACCGCCGGCGAGAACGACTCGCGCGTGCACCCGCTGCACGCGCGCAAGTTCGTGGCGCGCATGCAGGCGCTCGCGGGCAACGACCACGCCGCCGACCCGATCATGCTGTGGGTCGACCGCGATGCCGGCCACGGCCAAGGCAAGCCGCTCGCGCTCCGCATCCGCGACGAGGTCGACCAGTGGTCGTTCGTGATGTCGCAGACGGGCGCATGCGCCGACTAGCACGGGGTGCATCTGCGCGGGCACGGCCGAGAATGCGCCACGCTGCCTCGTGCAGCGACGCGCAGTGGCTGCCGCGCGCCGACGGAGGCATCCGCCCCATCCGTGCGCGCGCGGCGCGGTCGCAGCCGTTGGGCTGAAGGCGCCGCGCGGGCGCGCCGATCAACCGAGGTGCGTTCGTACGACCTCATCTGCATCGGTTCGGGCCCCGCGGGCGAGAGCGCCGCGGTGCAGGCGGCCAAGTTCGGCCGCCGCGCGGCCATCGTCGAGTGCGCGCCGCGTCCGGGCGGCGCGATGGTCAACACGGGCACGGTCGCATCGAAGGTGCTGCGCGAGACCGCGCTCGTCGCGAGCGCGCTGCGACGGCGCCCGATCCCCGGCTGCACCACCGATCCGCTGCGCGAGCTCTCGATGCAGCGCTTCATGGCGCGACGCACGCTCGTCCAGATGGAGGAGCACGACCGCATCGAGGAGCGGCTCGACCTCTCCGGCGTCGAGATCCTGCGCGGCCGCGGCGAGATCGTCGACATGAACACGGTTCGCGTCGTTCGGCCCGACGGAAGCATGCAGCTCTTCACCACCGACTTCATGCTGGTGGCGACGGGTTCGGTGCCCGCGCGCGCGAAGACGGTCGACTTCACCCATCCCGCGGTCGTCGACGCCGACGGCATCCTCTCGCTCGAGCGGATGCCGCGGTCGCTCGTCGTCGTGGGAGCGGGAGTGATCGGCAGCGAGTATGCGAGCATCTTCGCGGAGCTCGGGGTGTCGGTCACCCTCGTCGAGCCGCGGTCGACGCTGATGCGGTTCCTCGACGAGGAGATCCGCGCCGTCCTCGAGCGCGGCATGCGCGAGCAAGGCATCGAGCTCCTCTTCAACACGAGCGCCGCGCGCATCGAGGGCACCGCCGAGGGGCGCGCGCGCACGGTGCTCTCCGACGGGCGCGAGATGGTCACCGACTGCGCGCTCTGGTCGCTCGGCCGAAACGGCAACACCCGCGGCCTCGGTCTCGAGTCGGTCGGCGTGAAGCCCGACGACCGCGGCCTCGTCGCCGTCGACACCCACTACCGCACCGACTGCCCGACCGTGTTCGCGGCGGGCGATGTGATCGGATTCCCCGCGCTCGCCTCGACGAGCATGGAGCAGGGCCGCATCGCCGCGTGCCACATGTTCGGAATCCCCTTCCTCACTCGGCTCGCCGACACCGTGCCGATCGGCATCTACACGATTCCCGCGGTCGCCTCGGTCGGCCTCACCGAGGAGCAGGCTCGCTCGGGCGGCCGCGATGTGGTGATCGGCCGCGGCCACTACCGCGACAACGCGCGCGGCCGCATGCTTGGCGACGACCAGGGCCTGCTGAAGGCGGTGTTCGACCGCAACACGCGCGCCCTGATCGGAGTGTCGATCGCGGGCGAGGACGCGACCGAACTGGTGCATCTCGGCCAGCAGGCGATCGCCGCGGGCCACGGAATCCAACACCTCGTCGAGAGCTGCTTCAACTACCCGTCGCTGACCGAGCTCTACAAGACCGCCGCGTTCGACGCCCTCGCCCAGCTCGGCGCCGATGGCCTGCGGCTCGCGGCCTAACGCCGCCGAGCGCACCCCGCACCGCACCCTGAAGGGTACGGGCACCCAACCCCATCGCGCACCGCATCGGGAGGGGCGCGGGCACCCAACCCGATCGCGACGATCCCCGCGGTCGCCCGCAGGCTTCCGAGTGCATTCAGATTGGGCGCGACAACCTCTCCGTCTGCGAACATCTCGGGTGCCCGCAGGCTTCAGCCTGCGGAACAGGTTCCGTGCTTCGACGATCGACTCCCGCGCCCGTGGTTCCGCACCCTGAAGGGTGCGGGCACCCGAGTTGGTTTCGGACACCCGAGCCGAGTTCGGGAACCTCGGTTCCGTTGGGCCATCAGGATCGGCTTGGACACCAGGATCGGCTTGGACACCAGGATCGG
>JBJTOV010000123.1:0-9624 GCA_046074745.1 Planctomycetota bacterium
CAATGTCGACCGCAAGGACCCCGCGAATGTCGCGCTGTTCTTCGGCCTGTCGGGAACGGGCAAGACCACGCTTTCGGCCGACCCGAACCGCGACCTCGTCGGCGACGACGAGCACGGTTGGAGCGCCAACGGCGTCTTCAACGTCGAGGGCGGCTGCTACGCCAAGTGCATCAAGCTCTCGAAGGAAGGCGAGCCCGAGATCTGGAACGCGATCCGCTTCGGCTCGGTGCTCGAGAATGTGGTCATGGACCCCGTGACCCGCGTGCCCGACTACGACAGCGCGGCGAAGGCGGAGAACACCCGCGTCACCTACCCCGTGTCGTTCATCGCGAACGCGAAGATCCCGTCGGTCGCGGGCCATCCGAAGAATGTCGTGTTCCTGTCGGCCGATGCGTTCGGCGTGCTGCCGCCCGTGTCGAAGCTCACGCCCGAGCAGGCGATGTACTACTTCCTGAACGGCTACACCTCGAAGCTCGCGGGCACCGAGGCGGGCGTGAAGGAGCCGCAGCCGAACTTCTCGCCGTGCTTCGGCGGACCGTTCCTGCCGCGCGCCCCGATGGTGTACGCCGAGATGCTCGCCGAGCGCATCCGCAAGCACGGCGCCAATGTGTGGCTGCTGAACACAGGCTGGACAGGCGGCCCCTACGGGATCGGCAACCGATTCAAGCTGGCCTACACGCGCACCTTCGTGACACGCATCCTCGATGGTTCGCTGGCGCGGGCGTCGTTCGAGACCCACCCGATCTTCGGGCTCTCGATGCCGACTTCCGTGGAAGGCGTGCCGGCAGAGGTGCTCAACCCGCGCAACACCTGGGCCGACAAGGCCGCCTACGACGCGAAGGCCACCGAGCTCGCCAAGAAGTTCCGCGAGAACGAGGGCAAGTTCAAGATGACGGCCGCGGTGATCGCCGCGGGCCCGCGCGTCTGACCGTCGACACAAGGGCAAGCATCCGAAGCGCGAACAAGCGAAGGACGAACACGTATGGCGATCCTCTTCTTCGAGCTCGATCAGGCGGGCAACCCGTCGAATCTCGGCCGCACCCTGCGTGCGTTCGGCCAGAAGATCACCCTCGTCGACGCGCGGCGTCCCGTTGCAATGCCTGTCGACCTCGACGAGGTGCACGGCGTGATCGTGTCGGGCGGGAACGGCTCGAGCGGTGCGTCTGCGAGCGCCATCGAGGCGATCGTGCGCGATGCGGCGAAGGCCGAGATTCCCGTGCTCGGGATCGGCGCGGGCTCGCGGCTCGTGGCGCGGGCGCTTGGCGGCGAGATCGGCACGGCGTCGGAGCGAGGCATCGTGGGTGCGAAGCTCAGCCCGGTGGGCCGCGAGGAGCCGCTCTTCGCAGGCCAGCCGTGGTCGAGCCAGCAGGCGGTGTGGAACGACGAAGTCGTCGCGAAGCTTCCCGAGGGCGGTCGCGCGCTCGGTTCGACGCCCGCCGCGAAGTTCGCCGCATGGGGTCTTGGCCCGTGGGTCGTCGGCATCGACTGGCACTTCGAGTGGAGCGCCGCCGAGATCGCCGAGTGCGCGAAGGCGCAGGGCGCCGTCTCGTCGAACACCATCGCCGACATCGAGCGCCTGGGGCGGCTCTTCGCGGAGCGCGTCAGCATGGTGCTCATGCCCGTCGACCGCATGGTGTCGGGCCGCGCGAAGGATGTTCGCCACTGAAGCCTGTCGCGGGGCGTTCACGCTGAATCCCGGCCGCGCTGCGCGCGCACGGCCTGCTACCGTTGGTTTCCGCATCGCGTGCGAGCCCGGGTCTCGCTTGCCCCGGCCGTGATCGGCCGCCCAGCCAATCGCCTGCCCTCGGAAGCACCCTTCCCATCGGGCTCGCGCCGCGAGGGAACGGGCGACGGCTTCGTCAGGCCCGCACGGCGGCGGGCGCGTCCTTCAGCGCCACTTCGCGCGCCTTGGCCGCGATACTTGGCGCGTCGATGCCCGCCTCGGCCAGCTGCTCCTTGCGCTCGCCTTGGTGGATCCAGCCGTCGGGCATGGCCATGCGGGTGATCGAGCGGGTCTCGATGCCGCGCTCGTTGCAGGCCTCGAGCACGCACGAGCCGAATCCGCCGCGGATCGAGTGGTCTTCGATGGTCACGATCGGCACGCCACGCGCCACAAGGCTCGCGACGAGATCGATGTCGACCGGCTTCGCGAAGCGCGCGTCGTACACATTGGCACGCACGCCCTCGGCGAGCAGTTCCCTGGCGGCGTCCGACGCGTCGATCGCGCAGGTTCCGTAGGCAAGAAGGGCGACCTGCGGATCCTCGTGGGCAACGAGCGTGCGCGCCTTGCCGAACACGAACGGCGGGCAGGGGTCGTTCGCGTAGAGCGGGCTCACCGCGTCGCGCGGGTAGCGCACGGCGGAGAGCCCTTGGTCGAAGTCGGCCATGAACGCGATGCAGGCCTTCAGGCTCGGCTCGTCCATCGCCGCCATCAGGCAGGCGTTCGGAAGCGCGGCCAGCATCGAGATGTCGCAGAACCCGTGGTGCACGGCGCCGTCGCCACCGACGAAACCGGCGCGGTCGAGGCACAGGCGCACCGAGAGGCCCTGCAGCGAGACCTCCTGGAAGCACTGGTCGAACGCGCGCTGCAGGAAGGTCGAGTAGACCGCGAAGAACGGCTTCCACCCCGTCTTGGCAAGGCCCGCCATCATGTCGAGCGCGTGGCTTTCGCAGATGCCCGTGTCGAACACGCGGTCGGGGAAGCGGTTGATCACCTTCGAAACGCCCGTTCCGTCGGGCATGGCCGCGGTGCAGGCCACGACCTTCGGGTCACGCGCCATCAGGTCGCTCAGGATCTCGCCGAACGCGCCTGTGAAGCTGCGGGCGCTCTTCTTGAGCTCGACGCGGCAACCTTCGTTGACCAGCTCGTCGCCTTCGTCGCTCTGCATCGTGAAGGGGCTTGGCGAGTGGAAGGTCGTCGAGTCGCCCTCGGCGAACGCGAAGCCCTTGCCCTTCACGGTCTTCACATGCAGCACCATCGGCCGATCGAAGTGCGCGGCCTCGTTCAGGATGTCGATCAGCGTGGGCAGATCGTGCCCGTCGACGGGGCCGACCGTGACCAGCCCGAAGTGCTCGAACCAGGCGTCCTCGCTGACGCAGGTCTTCGAGAGCTCGCCCATCTTGTGATAGACCTCGGCCATCGTCTTGCCGCCCGGCACGCGGCGCGAGAACTCCTTGGCCGCGCGCTTGAACTCGCCGTAGGTGTGCGAGAGCCGCAGGCGGTCGAAGTACGCCGCCACCGCGCCCTGCGGCTTGGCGATCGACATTCCGTTGTCGTTGAGGACGACCAGAAACTGCCGCTTGAGCGTGCCCGCGTTGTTGAGGCCTTCCATCGCGACGCCGTTCACGATCGACGCGTCGCCGATGATGGTGGCCACGCGGCGTCCGCGGGGATTGCCTTCGTTCCAGCACTCGCCGTTCAGAAGGTCGCCCCGCGCCATGCCGACCGCGGTCGAGATGCCCGTGCCCGCATGGCCCACCGAGAAGAGGTCGTACGCGCTCTCGCGCGGCTCGGGGAAGCCCGCCATGCCGCCGCGTTGGCGCAGCTTGCCAAGAAGCGGGTAGCGCCCCGTGATCAGCTTGTGCGGGTAGCACTGGTGGCCGACATCGAAGAGCAGCCTGTCGTGGCTGAAGTCGAACACGCGGTGCATGGCGATCGTCAGCTCGACGACGCCGAGGTTCGGCGCAAGGTGCCCGCCCGACTTCGAGACCTGCGCGCAGATGGCGGCGCGCACTTCGGCCGCCAGCTGCTGCAAGCCCTCCATGGAGAGGCTGCGCAGGAGCGTGGGGGTCATGATGGGGAGGAGCTTGGCTTCCAAGGGGCGATTCCTGCAGAGATTGCGGCGGCGGAGCCCATGCAGACGGCGCTCGCCGCAACCGTGTTCGCCAATGATATCGGGCTGCGATTCGGCCCTCGGCGCGATCGACGGCAAATCGGGGTTTTCGGGCGTGGCGGGAGAGCGAGGGCGGTGGGGCTGGTGCCTCGCGTGCGGCCTCGCGTGCGGCCTCGCCTGCGGCCTCGCCTCGCTGTCCCGCGCAGCTACCTCGTCCGAGCCGCCAGATAGCCGAGCAGGCGGCGCAGCGGCTCCGCAGGCGGCCCGAACGCCGCAAGCTCGGAGCGGGCCTCGTCGTGCAGACGGGCGACCTCGCGGCGGCTGCCGTCGAGGCCATGAACCACGGGATAGGTGAGCTTGCCCGCCTCCGCGTCCTTCCCCGTCGCCTTGCCCGCGTGGTCGGCGCTCTGCGTCGCGTCGATCAGGTCGTCGACGATCTGGAACATCAGGCCGATCCGCTCGCCGTAGGCGGCCAGCATGGCGACGCGGTCGTCGGGAGCGCCCGCGGCGAGGGCGCCCATCCGGCAGCTCGCCTCGATCAGCGCGCCCGTCTTCTTGCGGTGGATGGTTTCGAGGCGCTGCGCGGGGGTGGTCGACTCGGGGAAGCCGCCCAGCGTGTCGTGGACCTGCCCGGCGATCATGTCGCAGGTGGCTTGCAGCAGGGTCTCGACGATCGCGAGGCTTCCGCGACGGGCCTCGCGAGGGTCGCCTCGGAGACACTGCGCCGCCACCATCGGCGCGCGGGCAAGCAGCGCATCGCCCGCGAGGATCGCCATTGCCTCGCCGTAGGCGACATGGCAGGTCGGGCGACCGCGACGAAGGTCGTCGTCGTCGAGCGCGGGCAGGTCGTCATGCACCAGGCTGAACGCGTGCACGAACTCCATGGCCACCGCGGCGGGCATGGCCGCCTGCACCGCGCCGCCGCAGGCGCGGCAGCTCTCGAGAACGAGCAGCGGGCGCAGGCGCTTGCCGCCCGCGAGCACCGCGTGCGCGCACGCCGCGCGCAGGTTCTCGGGAAACGGGGACGCGCGCACGGCCTCGTCGAGGGCCACCTCGATCTGCGCGAGCAGCTCGGGGTCGAGCGGGGGAGCGTCGGGCGCGGCCTCGGGCATGCCCTGAATCTACCCGATGCGCGGGCTGCGATACGATGCCCGTCCGATGCCTGAGAACCTCGACCTGTTCACCCTGATCGAGCGCGGCGGCTGGGTCATGTGGCCGCTGCTTGCGGTGAGCATGACGGCCCTCGCCATCTCGCTCGAACGCGCGTGGTTCTGGTGGTCGCTCGACTCCCGTTCCGAGCACGAGCGCCTGCGCGCCATCCTGAAGGCGTTCCGGAACGGCGACCGCTCGAAGGCGGAATCGCTGGTCGAGGAGCGAGGCGGCGTCTACGACCAGCTCGCGAAGCGCATGCTCGACGATGGGCCCGACGATGCCGTCGCCATCGAGACGATCGAGCAGTTGCGCGGAAGGACCGAGCGTTTCCTCGGGATCCTCTCGACCATCGTGACCGCGAGCCCGATGCTCGGCATCCTGGGCACGGTCACGGGCATCATCCAGTCGTTCGAGCTCCTCGGCGGCCAGCGTGCGCTGGTCGATCCGCGCGATGTCTCGTCGGGCATCGGCGAGGCGCTGATCACGACGGCTGCAGGCCTGGTGATCGCGCTCGCCACCCTGTTCCCGTACATGATGTTCCGCGGCTACGCCGAGCGCGCGCTCGGGCGGTTCGAGTCGATCGTCACGAGCGCCAAGCAGGGTCTTGGCCCCGTGCGCAACTGGTCGGTGAAGCGATGATCACAGCGCTGGCAGCTTCCGTCCTGCTCGTCGCAGCCCCGCCCGCGGCGAGTTCGAGCACGCCCGCGGCGAGTTCGAATCCCCCCGCGGCCGCCCCCGCGCCGACGCCCTACATCCGCTCCTCAAGCAAGGACGGCTACACCGCGCTCGAGATCTGCTCGCGCGAGTATCGCCGCACCGACGGCACGGGGCCGTCGGTCTGGCTGGTCGGCGTCGTCCACATCGGCGACAAGCGCTACTACGACGAGGTGGTGGCGCTCCTCGGCAGGTCCGAGGTCGTGCTGTACGAAAGCGTGCTGCCGCGCGGCGCGTTCGGCACCGCCGGGCGCACCGACCTCGAGCGGCAGCGCCGCACGCAGGACGCGATGCTGTTCGCGCGGTCCCTGGTCGAGCGCTTCCGCATGAAGAACGACCGCCTGCCCTCGGACGCCGCGGAACTGCGCGCGTTCACGGTTGGGCAGGACACTCGCCTCGCGCGGCCGTTCGATCTCGCCATGCGCGACGGCTGGGACGGGGTCGTCGAGTACACGGTTTCGGGCGATTCGTACGCGCTGCGATCGCTCGGATCGGACCGCACGGAGGGCGGGCGCGGCCTCGCGCTCGACCTCGTGCTGTCCGAGCATCCGCGCGACGCCGCGCGCTACGAGAAGGCGCGCACGGAGCCGAAGTCGGAGGAGAAGCGCGACCTCTACCTCGAGATGGCGGACGCGCTCGATGTGACGCTGCAGGTCCGCTCGATCGACTACGACCGCACGGGTTGGGAGCCCGCAGACCTGCCGATGGAGGAGCTGCTTGACCGCCTCTGGAAGCGCGGCGAGCGCAGCGCCACGCTCGAGATGCTGTCGTCCGACTCGGGTTTCGCCCGAGGCATGCTGCGGTTCCTGCTGTCGTTCGTGTCGAAGTCGCCGTCGTTCAAGAAGATGGTGGTGCAGGCGCTCGGCGAAGCCGATCCAGGCCGGCGTGGGCGCGGCGGCCTTGGCGATGTCGACACGCGGATCATCATCGACGAGCGCAACGACGCGGTGATCGACCACCTTCGCGATCTGATCGCGGGCGCGAACGCGCCGAAGTCCGTGGCCGTCTTCTACGGCGCGGCGCACATGGCCGACTTCGAGAAGACGCTGCGCGAGGAGTTCGGAATGGAGCCCGGCGCGGCGGAATGGCTGACCGCGATGTCGGTCGACGAGTGGAGCGCAGAGCGCCTCCGGAAGTCGATCGACTCGCTTTCCGCGCAGCAGGCGAAGGCGGCTGCGGATCCTGCGATGTCGGACAAGTCGGCGGCGCTTGCGCTTCGGATCGAGGCGCTCAGGCGGCGTATCGCGGCCAAGGAAAGCGCGGCGGGCGCGAAGTAGGCGCTCGGCGCGCTGCGTTCGACCGTCGTTTGAGCAGGGGGCCTGCGGGGGTTTGCAGCGCTTCGGCGCTCCGTTGCCGCTCAGGCGTTGCCGAAACGCATCTGCATCCGAGGCTCACGGTGCCTCGAGGATCTCTGGCTCTGGAGGATCTCGGGTTCCCGAAGCTCACGGGTTCCCGAAGCTCACGGATTCCCAAGACCATCGTTCGGATGCGAGAAGTTGACAGGGTCGTCGCAGCGGCCGCCCGGGTTGATCCAGCGGCCCTGGTTCATCAGGTCTCGCAGGCCTTGCACCTGTGTCGAGAGGTCCGCGCGCAGCGTCTGGACCACATTGCGGATGCGACGCAGCGGCACGGCCTGCGGAACGAAGACCTGCATGCCCGTATCGCCCTGCACGCGGAGGATCTGGCTGTCGCTGCGCGGCTCGACGCGGAAGAGCCCCGCGATGAGCATGCCGGGATCAAGCCGCGTCGCGTCGGTGAGCGGCGAAGCTCCCGGGGCGGTGATGACATCGTACGCCCCGCCGTCGCTCGCGGCCCAGATGTCGGTGGTGGCCATCCGGTGCGGAACGACCCACGCGGCGCCGATCTCGCCCTCGAAGGGGTTCTTGATGAAGCCCGTCTGCGCCGCGAAGCTCGAAGCGAACACGACCAGCTCGCTCGAGCGCTCGATCTGGGCCTTCGCGCGAACCACGACCTCCTGGTTGGGCACCAGATTGCCGGGCGAGCGGAAGTAGCCCGTTCCCGAGTAGCGCATGCGCGGCGCGCCGTTGACCGTCTGCCACCAGCCGCCGACATAGAACGCGTTGATGCCGAAGGCCGGGTTGTTCGCGATCACATCGTTCGGGACGACCGAGACATCCTCGTAGTCGTCGAGGTAGTCGAACATCAGCGTGCGGTCGTGGTCGAGGAAGGGCAGCAGGCGGAACGAGTAGGTCCGGCAGAGGTCCGCAGCGAGCCGGTTGCCGTCGCGGTCGAAGTACTTCGCGCGGAACGCCTGCTGGACGCCGTCGTCCATGTATCCGGGCATCAGGCGGTCGTCGTTCTGATTGGTGTACTGCTCCCACGCGGTGCCGACCTGGCGCAGGTTGCTCAGGTACTGGGTCTGGCGGGCGCTCTGGCCCGCGCGGGAGAGGCTGATCGTCACCAGCGACACCAGGATCGAGATCACGCCGATCACGACGAGAAGCTCCACGATGGTGAAGGCGTTCGGACGGATGGGGCGCGGGCTGGCGGTCTTCGGCATGGGAAGCTCCCGCCTCGGACCGAGGCGTCGGTGCAATATACGGAAACAGCGGGGCGACGGCGGCATGGAAATGCGCGAACGCCCGCGCCCTGAGCGCGATTGGTCAGTTGGGCAGCGGCGCCGCGGGCGGGCGGCCGAAGGGCTCCTCGCCGCGGAGGCGTCGCGCAATGTCGGCAAGGATGCGGGGATCGTTGAACGCCTGCATGTGCGCGTATTCGCCCGAGGGCGTGGGCACCCACCAGAGCGGCTCGCCTTCGGGAGCGGCGAACTCTTCGCCGACGGTCACATCGTCGAGGCGCGCATAGCACACCAGTTCGTAGTCGCGGCGCTCGGCCGCAAGCTCCTGCAGGAACGCGGAGCCGGGCTGCATGTCGTCGCCTTGCGGCACGCCGAACGGAACGGCCGCGAGGCGCGCGCCCTCGTGGGGCACGCACACGGTGAACATGCGGCGCACGGGCAGCCTGCGCCCCGATTCGTCGGGAATCGCGGCGTGGCGCGCGACCAGGCCGCCCATCGAGAACGCGACCACATCCACCTCGGGAAGGCTGTCGATGTCGGTGCCGAAGGCCGCGGCGACCTCGCGCAGAAGCCGCATGCGCGCGCCGTCGAAGGTGAACTCGGTGAAGAAGTCGACCTCGGTGCTCGGCGCGACGAAGGTCGGCGCGATGGCGGCGCGCAGCGCGCCCGACGAAATCTTGGGATCGCTGATTCCCGCGATGAAGACCACGGGGCGCTCGAGGGTGCGCGGCGCCTCGCGCATGCGCCGGAGGTCGCTCTGTGCCTCGGCGCGCGTCACCTTGAACGACGGGTTGTCGGGCCGCTTCGGAACCATGCATCCCCCCGCGGCGGCGAGCGTGGCGGAGAGCAGGAGGATGGATGCGGTCGCGCGCTGCACGGAGGTTCGGGCGGGCGTCAGGTGCTCTTGCCGATGGTGACCTGCTCGACCAGTCCGGCGCGGATCTTGTCGGCGCCCGAGCCGAGTTCGCCGATCGGATCGGGCGGGACGATCTCGACGAGCTTCTCGCCGAGCTTCGCCTCGCCGGACTTCACCTTGGCCTCGAACGCGCGGCATTCGGCGAGCAGGCGGTCGAGGATCTCGGCCTCGGGCACATTGGCCACCTTCTGGCCCTGCACATAGATGATGCCGCGGCGGTCGCCCGCGAACACCGCGACATCGGCGCCCTCGGCCTCGCCGGGACCGTTCACGATGCAGCCCATCACCGCGACCTTGATCGGCAGCACGAGCTCGGGCATCAGCTTCTTCTCGACCTCCTTCACGAGCGTGAACAGGTCGACCTGGATGCGGCCGCAGGTCGGGCAGGCGATCAGCTCGACGCCCTTGCGCTCGCGCTTGCCGAGGCAGTAGAGGATCTCGAGCCCGTCCTTCACCTCGTCGATGTGGTC
>JBJTOV010000124.1:0-7761 GCA_046074745.1 Planctomycetota bacterium
GGCCGAGCCAGCAGATGCGCGCGGGCAGACCCTGGAACGCGATCCGCTCGCCCGCCATCGTGATCCAGCGCTTGAGCGACGCGTCGTGCGGGAACAGCTTGAGAATCGCCTCATCGGTCGCCTTGATGTCGGCCGGGTCACCCGAGAGCGCCACCCAGCGGAACGGGCCGCGGCCCGTGCAGAACTGCGGCCGAATGTACGCCGGCACGAATCCCGGAAACGCGAACGCATCGGCGAACCCGTGATCGAGCGCGCGCTGGCGGATGTTGTTGCCGTAGTCGAAGACCTTCGAGCCCTTGTGCAGGAAGCCGACCATCAGGCGCACATGCTCCTCCATCGAGGCGCAGGCGAGCTCCTGGTATTCGGCCGGGTTCGCGGCGCGCAGGATGTCGGCGCTCTCGCGGCTCATGTCGGCGGGGTAGTAGCCCTCGAGCGGGTCGTGCGCGCTCGTCTGGTCGGTGAGCGTCTCGGGCACGATGCCGCGCGCGTCGAGGCGGCGCAAGAGGTCGACGATGTTCCCGAGCCAGCCGACCGAAAGGCCCATGCCCTTCGCCTTCAGCTCGAGCGCGCGGTCGATCGCCGCGTCGAGATCCTCGTGCATCTCGTCGAGGTAGCGGTCGTGGATGCGCTTCTCGAGCCGCTCGCGGCAGATGTCCGCGATCAGGCACGTGCCCTCGTTCATCGTGATCGCGAGCGGCTGCGCGCCGCCCATGCCGCCGCAGCCGCCGGTCACGTTCAGCGTGCCCCTCAGCGTGCCGCCGAAATGCTGGCGCGCGCACTCCGCGAAGGTCTCGTAGGTGCCCTGCAGGATGCCCTGCGTGCCGATGTAGATCCACGAGCCCGCGGTCATCTGCCCGAACATCATCAGGCCCTTCGCGGCGAGCTCGTCGAACTTCGCCTGCGTGGCCCAGTGGGGAACGAGGTTCGAGTTCGCGATCAAGACGCGCGGCGAGTCCTTCGTCGTGCGCACCACGCCCACGGGCTTCCCGCTCTGGACGAGCAGCGTCTCGTCGGGCGCGAGCTTCTGCAGGCTCGCGACGATCGCGTCGAAGCACTCCCAGTTGCGCGCGGCCTGCCCGCGGCCGCCGTACACCACCAGCCCCTCGGGGCGCTCGGCCACCTCGGGGTCGAGGTTGTTCATCAGCATGCGCATCGCGGCCTCGGCGGCCCAGGTCGAGCATGTGCGTTCGTTGCCGCGCGGCGCGCGGACGATGCGGGAGGCGGCGGTTGCGGTCGTCATGGCGCCGAGTGTAGCGGCCATGCGCGCGCGGTCACATTCCCGCGAACGCGCCTTGCGCGACCAGACGCTCGATCGCCCTGATATCGGGCGACGGCGGCCGGTCGCCGCCGAGCTTCGGCACCTCCGCGCGCACGATGGCGTGCGCCTTCTCGACCTGCGCGCCCGACTTCAGCGGGCGGTACGCCTCGAGCGCCTCGGCCATGACGAGAAGCTCGATCGCCACCACCGAGCGCGCGAGCGACACGCAGCGCATCGCCTTCAGCGCGCTCGTCGAGCCGAACGAGTTGTAGTCCTCGATGCCCGCGCTCGTCGGGATGTTGGTCACGCTCGCGGGGTTCGAGAGCGTGGCGATCTCGTTCACGCACGCGGCGGCCGCGTACTGCGCGATCATCAGGCCCGAGTCGACGCCCGGATCGGTGGCGAGATACGGCTTCAGCCCGAGGAAGTGGTCGAAGCCCGACACCACCCAGAAGGTGCGCCGCTCGGAGATGCCCGCGAGGTGCGAGCACGCGATCGCGAGCAGGTCGAGCGCGATCGCGAGCGGCATGCCGTGGAAATTGCCGCCCGAGACGATGTCGCCGCCGCCGTCGCGCGCGAAGACCAGCGGATTGTCGGTGACCGCGCCCAGCTCGCGCGCCACCGTCGACTCGACGAATCGGAACGCGTCGAGCGCCGCGCCCATCACCTGCGGCGCGGCGCGCAGCGAATAGGGGTCCTGCACGCGCGGGTCGTTCTCGGCGTGCGACGGGACGATCGCGCTGCCCGCGAGCATGGCGCGCAGCCGGGCGGCCACCTCGATCTGCCCGGGTTGCCTGCGGATCTCGTGGATGCGCGGGTCGAGGAACGCGTCGGTCGCCTTCGAGGCGTCGATCGCCATCGCGGCCGCGGCCACGCCCGCGTCGAACGCGTTCGCGAAGTCGTGGCAGAGGAGCGCGCCGATCGCGCACATCATGTGCGTGCCGTTCAGAAGCGCGAGGCCTTCCTTCTCCTCGAGAACGAGCGGCGCAAGGCCGAGGCTCACGAGCGCGAAGCCCGCGGGCTCGATGCGGCCGTTGAGCCACACCTCGCCCTCGCCGAGAAGGACGAGCGCGGCATGCGCGAGCGGCGCAAGGTCGCCCGACGCTCCCACCGAGCCGCGGCTCGGGATCGCGGGCACCACATGCAGGTTCAGGAGCTCGATCAGCCGCTCCACCGTCTCCGCGCGCACGCCCGACGCGCCGCGCGCCAGGCTTGCCGCCAGGATCAGGACGAGCGCGCGCGACACCTCGTGCGGCAGGTGCTCGCCCACGCCCGCCGCGTGCGAGCGGATGATGTTCCGCTGCAGGTCGCACGCGCGGCTGTGCTCGACCTTCACCCGCGACAGGCTGCCGAAGCCCGTGTTGAGGCCGTACACGGGCTTGCCTCCCGCGAGCGCGTGCTCGACCACCGCGCGGCTTGCGCGAATGCGGGCGAGCGCGTCGGCCGAGAGCGCGACCGGCGCAGGCGCATGGCGCGAGGCGCGGGCCACGCGCGCCACATCGGCGATGCGGAGGGCGCGGCCGTCAAGGACGAGCGGCGCGGGTGCGTGCGCGGGGGAGGCGGTCGGGTCGGCCGTCATGGCGCGCGGAATATACGGGTATCCGCGCGCCTTGCGACCTTCGTGCGTTTCGCGCACACTGCCCCGATGGACTCGACCGTCCGCCGGATCTTCGTGCTCGTCGTGGCGATCGCGCTCTCTGCGTGCGCGTTCGCGCTCTCGGTGCCGCTCGTCGCGAGCGCGCGCGGGGTCGGCGGGCCGCTCGTGTCCGACGCCGAGCGGCCGCTCCTCGCGGTGCTCGGCATCGTGGGCTCGCTTTCGGCGGTCACCGCGATCGCCTGCGGCGTTGGCCGCCTGCTGAACGCGGTGGTGGGGCTGTTCGTGCTCGGCACGGGCCTCGGACTTCTCTCGATGCGCATGGGAACCTCGGTCGACCTGGCCTTCGGCGGCTCGAGCGTGAAGCTCGCGGCGCTCGAACTCGCGGCCTGGACGCTTCTCGTCGCCGCGGCAAGCCATGCCGTCTTCCGCTTCTCGGGGCCGCTGAGCGACATCCCGCCCACCCACGAGGACGAGATCGACTCGCCCGTCGGCAAGGCCGCGCGCGTCTCGTGGCTTGCAGGCCTGGCCGCGCTCGCCGCGGCGTGGCTCGTGGCCGCGAGCGCGACGAAGGGCCAGGCGATCGGCGCCGCCGTGATCGGCGGATTCGCCGCGGGCGCCATCGGCCGCCTGCTTGCGCCGCGCACGCAGCCCGTCTACCTCGCGGCCGCACCCGTCGCGGCCTTCGCGCTCGCCTACGCCTTCATGGTCTTCACGCTGAAGGGCGACCTGGCGGCGGGTGTCGTCGACGGCAGCTTCCCGCGGCTCCTGCGCCTGATGCCCGTCGACATCGCCGCGGGCTCGCTCGCAGGCGTGTCGCTCGGATACGGCTTCGCGCGCAGCTTCATCGAGTCGAAGGAAGCCTGACCCGGCCGCGCGCCCCATCACGACCATGAGCAACGCACACCCATCGCCCGCGGGCGCCGTCGGCCCGCTTCTCGTCACAGGCACCATCGGCATCGACACGGTCGAGACGCCCGACGCGCGCGCCGACCGCGTGCTCGGCGGCAGCGCGGCCTACTTCGCCGCGGCGGCCAGCCGCCTTGCGCCCGTGCGCATGGTGGGCGTGGTCGGCGACGACTGGCCTGCCGAGCACCGCGCGATCCTCGAGGGCCTGCGCGGCGTCGACCTGCGCGGACTCGAGACGCGCGCAGGCGGCAAGACCTTCGCGTGGGGCGGCAAGTACCTGCTCAACATGAACGAGCGCGAGACGCTGTTCACCGAGCTCGGCGTGGTGGCCGACGCGCCGCCCAAGGTGCCCGACGCGTTCGCCGACAGCGGCCTCCTCTTCCTCGGCAACACGCATCCCGCGGTGCAGACGGGCCTGCTCGGGCAGGTGCCGCACGCGAAGCTCGCGGTGGCCGACACCATGGACCTCTGGATCAATGTCGCGCACGACGAGCTGGTGCACCTTCTCTCGAAGGTCGACGGCATCGTGCTCAACGACTCCGAGGCCGCGCACCTGACGGGCGTGCGGAACGCGATCTCGGCGGGCCGCCGCATCCTCGGCTACGGCCCGACCTTCGCGGTCGTGAAGAAGGGCGAGCACGGCGCGGTGCTCGTCCACCGCGACGGCGTGGCCGTGGTTCCCGCGTTTCCCGCCGAGGAAAGCATGGTCGTCGACCCGACGGGCGCGGGCGACACCTTCGCGGGCGGCTTCATGGCGCATCTCGCGCGCACGGGCCGCACCGACTTCGAAACGCTGCAGCAGGCGCTTTCGTGGGGCACGGTGATGGCGAGCTTCACGATCTCGGCGTTCTCGCTCGAGGGCGTGGCGCGGGCGACCGAGGCCGACCTCGCGCGGCGCTACGCCGAGTTCGCCCGCCACGCGCGCGTCTGAAGTACGCTGCGAGCGCCATGGCTCCGATCGCGCGTTTCGCCGCTGCAATCACCGCATCGCTCGCCGCCGCGCTCGCCGCGCGCGCGCAGACCTACACGCCGCTCAAGGAGATCCCGGGCAACGGGCTCATGCACCGCATGCAGAGTGCGATGCAGGGGATCGGCGACGGCGGCACCGCGGGCGATGTGCGCTGGGACATGGCGGCGGGCGCGCTCTGGTTCGAGAAGGACGGCTGGAAGACGCTCGACCTAGCGAGCGGCGAGACGAAGCCTGCCGCGGGCGAGCCGCCTGAATCGGCGGTCGCTTCGCGCGCGCCGCGCGGAGGTCGCGGCGAGCGCCGCCCGCCGCGCGGCCGCCAGTTCACCACCTCGAACAGCCCCGATGGCGCGTGGACCGCGGTCAGCGAGAACGGCAACCTCTCCCTCGTGCCGAAGGATGGCGGCGAGCGCAAGGCCGTCACCACCGACGGCACCGACGACATCAAGTACGGGCAGGCCTCGTGGGTGTACGGCGAGGAGCTCGACCAGACCACCGCGATGTGGTGGAGCCCCGACTCGCGCTTGATCGCCTTCTACCGCTTCGACGAGTCGATGGTGAAGGACTTCCACATCCTCGGCGGGTGGACCGAGACGAACACGCGCGTCCTGAGCGAGGCGTATCCGAAGCCGGGCGCCGCGAATCCCACGGCGCAGCTCCTGGTGCACGAGCTCGCCACGGGGAAGACCGTGGTGGTCGACAGCGCCGACGCGCGGGCGCCCGCGGGCACCGAGCACTACATCTTCAATGTGCGCTGGACGCCCGACGGAAGCGAGCTCATCTACTCGCGCACGCCGCGGCGGCAGGATGTGCTCGATGTCCTCGCGGCCGATCCGCGCACGGGCGCGTCGCGGCTGGTGGTGCAGGAGAGGCAGGACACCTGGCAGGACAACCGTCCGCTGATGCGGTTTCTCGCCGACGGACGGCGTTTCCTGTGGGAAACCGAGAAGCGCGGGTTCAAGCAGTTCGAGCTGCGCGGGCTCGACGGGGCGCTGGTCGCGACGCTCACCGATCCTGCGTCGCCCGCCGACGCGGTGGTCTCGCTCGACGAGGACGCGGGCGAGCTCTGGTACACCGCGTGGAGCGGAGGCGTCGCCGTGCAGCAGCAGCTGCATGTGGCGCGGCTCGACGGCTCGGGATCGCGTCGCGTGACCACGGGCGACTTCCACCATACGAACTTCCGCATCGCGCCCGACGGGCGCTTCGTGGTCGCGACCGCCGAAACGACCGCGGTGCCGCGCCACGATGTGGTGTACCGCGCGGTCGGCGCGGATGCGCGCATCGCGGCGCTCGGCGAGGGAAGCACGAAGGGCTTCGCGCTGCACGGCCTCACGCCGAGCGAGCTCTTCACCTGCAAGGCGGCCGATGGCGCGACCACGCTGTACGGAAAGCTGCATTTCCCGCCCGCGTTCGACCCGTCGCGCAAGTACCCCGTCGTGGTCGAGACCTACGGCGGACCGACGGTGCGGCTGGTCACCGACAGCTTCGACGCGGGAAGGCAGCACACCGCGCTCGGGTTCCTGCTCGTCACCGTCGACAACCGCGGCACGCCGCACCGCGGCAAGGCCTTCGAGAGCGCGGCCTACCTGAAGCTCGGCGTGGTCGACGCCGACGACCAGGCGGCGGCGGTGCAGTACCTTGCGGCCACGCGGCCGTATGTCGACGGCACGCGCGTCGGCATCACGGGCCACAGCTACGGCGGCTACATGAGCGCGATCTGCCTGATCCGCCGCGGCGATGTGTTCCACGCGGCCGTCGCGGGCGCGCCGCCCACCGACTGGCGGCAGTACGACACGATCTACACCGAGCGCTACATGCGCACGCCCGAGGAGAACCCCGAGGGCTACGACGCGGGCAGCTGCGTGAAGCAGGCGGGCAAGCTGCGCGGGAAGCTGCTGCTCCTGCACGGAATGATGGACGACAATGTGCACCCGAACAACACCTTCGAACTCGCCGACGCGCTGCAGTCGCTCAACCGGCCGTTCTCGATGATGCTGTTCCCGAAGTCCGACCACGGCATCTGGAGCCCTGCGAACGAGAGCGTGAAGTGGTCGTTCCTGGCCGAGGCGCTGAAGCCCGAGCCGCCCGCGTGGGGCGAGGCCGCCGACGGAGAGCCGAATCCATGATCCTGCCGCCCGACCGTTCGCATGTCGCCACCGAGCAGCGCCACGACGAATCGCGCGCGCTCGATGCGATGGACACGGCCGATGTGGTGCTGCTGCTCGCGCGCGACCAGCGGCGCGCCGTGGAGGCGGTCGAGCGCGCGGCGGGCGAGATCGCGCGGTTCGCCGACATGGCGGCCGAGGCGCTGCGCGCAGGCGGGCGGCTCGTGTACGCGGGCGCGGGGACGAGCGGCAGGCTGGGCGTCCTCGATGCGAGCGAGTGTCCGCCGACCTTCCGCAGCGATCCCGCGCAGGTGGTCGGCGTCATCGCGGGCGGTGACTCGGCGCTGCGCCGCTCGAGCGAGGGCCGCGAGGACGAGGAGCAGGGGATCGCCGCGGAGTTCGACAGGCTTGCGCTCGGCGCGAACGATGTGTTCCTCGGCATCGCGGCGGGCGGGACCACGCCGTATGTGCTCGGGGCGATCCGCCTGGCCAAGGAGCGCGGCGCGCGCACGGGATTCCTGACCTGCGCGCCGCACGCGGAGCCCGCGCACTGCGATGTGCGCATCGTGCTCGCGACGGGCGCCGAGATCCTGACCGGCTCGACGCGCCTGAAGGCGGGCACCGCGACGAAGATCGCGCTCAACGCGGTCACCACCGCGATGTTCGTGCGCCTTGGCAAGACCTACGGGAACCTGATGGTCGACCTCGCCGCGACCAACGACAAGCTGGTCGACCGCGCGGTGCGCATCTACCGCGAGTTCTTTCCCGACGATTCGCGCGAATCCGCGCACGCCACGATTGTTGCTGCGGGCGGCATGCTGAAGACCGCGATCGTGATGCGCGCGCGCGGGCTGTCGAAGGCCGACGCCGACCGCGCGCTGGCCGCGCATGGTGGATCGCTGCGCGGGGTGATCGGGTAGGGGGACCG
>JBJTOV010000125.1:0-12115 GCA_046074745.1 Planctomycetota bacterium
GTTTCGAATCCCCTCGATTTGCCGACCTCGATTTCCCGACCTCGAGTCCCGACCTCGAGTCCCGAGCCGGAGTTCCGTGACCGGACACCCTTCGCAGCGCTCGCCGTCGAGAGTCCCTTGCCCGACGCGGGCCCGCCTTCATCGGCACGCGCGCGCGGGCCATGCAGCATGCGATGCAGGAATCAAGGGCAATTGCGCGCGTTCTGCGCCATCCGAGCCTTGCGGCGGCGCCGCGCGTGCGGCACGATGCGCGCATGGCAATTTCTGCTCGGGCGATCGCCCCAACCGTCGCGCTGCTCGCCTCTTTCGCTGGAGCCGCGCCCGCGCCCGCCGAGCTCGCGCTCGATCCGCTGTTCCGAGACCACGCGGTGCTGCAGCGCCTGCGGCCGGTTCCCGTCGAGGGGCGCGCGGCGCCGAACGCGGCGGTCGAGGTCGAGTTCGCGGGCCGCAAGGCCTCGGGCACCGCGGGCGCGGACGGACGATTCGCCGTCGCGCTGCCCGCCATGCCGCATTCGGCCGAGCCCGCCACGCTCGTCGTCCGCTCGGGCGGACAGGAAGTGCGCGTCGCCGATGTGCTCGTGGGCGAGGTGTGGTTCTGCTCGGGGCAGTCGAACATGGAGTGGACGGTCGACGCATCGAACGACGCCGCGCGCGCCCGTGAGATCGCGCCGCTGCGCCCGATTCGTTCGTTCAAGGCGCCGCACCTGACCTCGAGCAGCCCGAGGGACTCGGTGCCCGGCGAATGGCGCGCGGCGTCGCCGCAGACGGTCGGCTCGTTCACGGCGGTCGGCTTCTGGTTCGGCTCGCGGCTCGCCGAGAGCCTCGAGGTGCCCGTGGGGCTCGTCGACATCTCGTGGGGCGGGACGCGCATCGAGCCGTGGATTCCGCTCGACGCGATGCAGCGCTCGTCGTTCAAGGACCGCGCCGACGCGCTGGCCGCGCAGATCGCCGAGCATGCGCGCGTGAAGCCCGAGGACCGCGCGGCCGCCGCCGCCGCCGAGGCCGATCGCTACCGCGCGGCGTGCGACGCGTACTGGAGCGCCGCGATCAAGGGCGAGGCCGCGGGCGGCGCGCAGGCGATTCCCGGGCCCGACTTCCCGAGCGGCTTCTCGAAGTGCCGCCTGCCCGCGTACTACCCGGCGCTCGACCCCGCGCTCGGCGGATTCGACGGATTCGTGTGGTTCACGCGCGAATTCGATGTTCCTGCCGAGATGGCCGGCAAGCCGCTCGTGCTGCAGCTCCCGGCGATCGACGACTGCGACCTCACCACGATCGACGGCGCGACCGTCGGTTCGACCGTGGCGAACTGGAACTCGCCGCGCATCTACGCGATGCCCGACGGGCTTTCGGCGGGCCGCCACCGCATCGTGATCGCGGTGCTCGACATGTCGGGGCAGGGCGGGTTCGCCGCGGGCGACATGCGGCTCGAGCTTGCGAGCGGCGATGCATCGCTCGACCTCGCGGGCGCGTGGCTCTGGCGGCGCGGCGGCGGCGTGCCGCAGGCCGCGGTGCCGATGCGCCGCGATGTGAACAAGGAGCCCGGCACCGAACCGCACGAGCCCGCGGCCATCTGGAACGCCATGATGGCGCCGTGCGTTCGGTTTCCCGCGCGCGGCGTGATCTGGTACCATGGCTAGTCGAATGCAGGCGAGCCCGATGCGTACCGCGGGCTGCTTCCGCTTCTGATGCGCAGCTGGCGCGAGAAGTCGGGCAACGCCGATCTTGCGTGGGGCATCGTGCAGCTCGCGGCGTTCATGAAGTTCGAGGATGGCCAGCCCGTGCAGCGCGGCTGGCCCGAGCTGCGCGAATCGCAGTACCGCGGCGCCACAGAGGCGGGCGGCGGCATGGCGAGCGCGATCGACCTTGGCGAGGCCGACGACATCCATCCGCGCAGGAAGCGCGAGGTGGGCGAGCGGCTGGCCGCATGGGCGCTTGCGACGGCGTATGGCAAGGGCGGCGACGCGTGGCGCGGCCCCGAACTGCGCGAGGCGGTGCGCGAGGGCCGCGCGGTGCGCCTTCGCTTCGACTACGCCGACGGCCTGAAGCCGACGCGCGGCGAACCCGGTGGATTCGCCGTGTGCGGCGCCGACGGCGTGTGGGCGTGGGCGACCGCGCGCGTCGAGGGCACCGAGGTGGTCGTCGAGTGCGCGGCGGTGGCCGAGCCCGCGGGCGTCGCGTATGCGTGGCAGAACAACCCAGAGCGCGCGAACATGGCCGATGCCGACGGGCTTCCGATCGTGCCGTTCAAGCTCATGCTGCGTGCAGGAGCGAGGTAGCGATGCGCGGTGGGCCCGTCGCGATGTTCGGCGTGGCGCTTGGCGCGATGCTCGGCGTCGTGCACGGTGCGGCGTTCGGTGCGGCATGGCCCACGCCTGCGCGTGCGGCGCACGCGGCCGATGTCCGCGTTCCAAGCGAGCTCGGCGCGCTGCTGTCCGCGCACTGCATCGATTGCCACGACGGCGCGCGCGGGAAGGGCGGGCTCGATCTCGCACCCACTCTTGCGTCGGGCGTGATCGCTGAGGAGCCGCTGCGCGCGCTGCGACGGCGGCTCGTGAAGCGCGACATGCCGCCCGCCGACGAACCCGAGCGGCCGACGCGCGACGGCTACGCGGCCGCCGTGGCCGCGATCGACGCGGTCGTCGCGCCCGCGGCGCGCGAGGTGGCCGCGGTGCGCCGCCTGAACCGCGACCAGTACCTGCGATCGGTGCGCGATGTGCTGGGCAGCGAGGCGCTCGATGGGCTCGACCCCGCGGCGCTCCTGCCGCGCGACGAGATCGGCGAGGGCTTCGACACCACCGCCGACACGCTGGCGCTGCCGCCGCTCCTCATCGAGAAGTACTTCGACGCGGCGGAGTCGATCGCCGCGCGCGCGGTGCCGCCGCCGTCGCTCGAACGCCGCACGCGCATCGATGCCGCGGTGCTCGAGCGCGCGGGCGCGGGCCATGTCGCGGGCGAAGTCGCATGGCTTGCCACGCGCGGCACGCTGGCCGCGCGGTTCGCCGCGCGTTCCGCGGGCAGGTACCGCGTCACAGTCGATGCCTGCGGGCAGCAGGCGGGCGACGCGCCGCCGCGCATGTCGGTCGTCGTCGCAGGCAAGGAAGAGGGCGAGCGCGATGTGGCCGCGCTGCGCGAAAAGCCGCAGCCGTTCGTCTTCGAGTGCGATCTTCCCGCGGGCGAGCATCGCGTGGTCATCGCGTTCCTGAACGACTTCTGGGATCCGAAGAACCCCGACCCCGCGCGGCGCGACCGAAACCTCGGCGTGCTTTCCGTGACGGTCGAGGGCCCGCTGGGCGCGACCGCAGACACCGCGTTCGAGCAGCGGATCGACGACGCGTGCGGCGACGGCGGCGTGGCGACGCGCATCATGCGCGCGGCAGCGCTCGTCGGCGGGGAGCTCTTCCGCAGGCCGCTCGCCGAGGACGAGGCGCGCACGCTCGCGCGGCGCGTGCGCGCGGCGGCGGGCGCGGACGCGGCGTTCGATGCACAGCTGCGTGCGCTCGTCACGGCGCTGCTCGTCGATCCGCGGTTCCTGCTGCGCGTCGAGCGCGACGACCCGCTTCCCGCCGCGCGCCGCGCGCTCGATGCGCACGAACTGGCCGCGCGGCTCTCGTTCTTCCTCTGGTCGAGCGTGCCCGATGCCGCGCTGCGCGCGCGCGCCGCCGACGGATCGCTCGCGCGCCCCGAGGTGCTGCGCGCCGAGGCGCGGCGCATGCTGGCCGACCCGCGCGCACGCGCGCTCTCCGAGCGCTTCGCCACCCAGTGGCTCGGCATCGACGCGCTCGAGGCGCGCGAACTCGACCGCGCGATCTACCCCGCGGCCGATGCGGCGCTTCTTTCGTCGATGCGCCGCGAAACCGAGCTTCTGTTCGACGACATCGTGCGCGACGCGAAGCCGGTGCGCGCGCTGCTCGAGGCGCGCTCGACCCATGTCGACGCACGCCTGGCGCGGCACTACGGAATCGACGGCGTTCCGGCCGAGGGCTTTCACGAGCGCCCGCTGCCCGCGGCGCGCGCGGCAGGCGTGCTCGGGCACGGCAGCGTGCTCGTCGCGACCAGCAACCCCACGCGCACAAGCCCCGTGAAGCGCGGGAAGTGGGTGCTCGAGGCGCTGCTCGACGCGGCGCCGCCGCCTCCGCCGCCAGGCGTTCCGCAGCTTCCCGAGACGGTCGAGGCGCGGCGCGGCCTGCCGATGCGCGAGCTGATGCGGCTGCATCGCGAGAACCCCGACTGCGCGTCGTGCCATGTGCGCATGGATGCGATCGGCCTCGCCTTCGAGCGCGCCGACGCCGACGGACGCGCGCGCGACACGGTCGACGGAGCGCCGGTCGACGACGCGACAGAGCTTCCCGACGGGAGCGTGCTGCGCGGAATCGACGGCGTGCGCGTCCTGGTCGCGGCAGACGATGCGTTCGAGCGCTCGCTTGCGCGGCATCTGATGGTCTACGCACTCGGCCGCGGCACCGCCGACGCCGACGATGCGCTGCTCGACGCGATGGCCCGCGAGCTGCGCGCCTCGGGCCGCTTCTCGACCCTCGTCGAGCGCCTGGTCGGGAGCGAAGCGTTCACGACGCGCGCAAACCGCACGAAACCGCATGGCCCGTGATTGGATCGGCGGTGGCATGCGCTAGGCTTCCGCCATGCGCGCGCCTCTTCTCGACCGACGCACCGTCCTGCGCGGAGCAGGAGCTGCGGTCGCGCTGCCGTGGCTCGAGGCGATGCTGCCGCGCGGCATCACGTCGCGCGCGCTCGGTTCGTCCCTCGCGTCGGCCATCGAGCCGCTGGCGGCGCCCGTGGCGCGCGCGGCGTTCGTGTTCATTCCGAACGGCGTGAATGTGGCCGCGTGGCGCCCCGCGCCCGACGGCGCGGGAGGCTGGCGCGCCTCGCCCGCGCTCGAGCCGCTCGGCGACCTCGCGCGCACGGTGAGCGTGCACCGCGGCCTCTCGCACGCGAACGCCGCCGCGCTCGGCGACGGCCCGGGCGACCACGCGCGCAGCGCCGCGTGCTTCCTGACGGGCGCCCACCCCGTGAAGACCGCCGGCGCCGACATCCGCAACGGCCGCTCGATCGACCAGGTGATCGCCGACGATCTCGCCGCGCGCGGGAAGGCGGGGCGGCTGCCTTCGCTCGAGCTCGGCAGCGAGCCTGCGATGACCGCGGGCAACTGCGACTCCGGCTACTCGTGCGCCTACAGCGCGAACATCTCGTGGCGCAGCGAGACGCTTCCGAACGGCAAGGAGACCGATCCCCGCGCGGCCTTCGAGCGCGTGTTCGGCCGTCGCGACGAGTCGCCTGCCGAGAGCGCGGCGCGCATGCGCTCGCGCCGCTCGATCCTCGACGGCGTGGCCGAGGAGGCGCGCCGCATCGCGCGCAGCGTGGGCCGCGACGACCGTGCGCGCGTCGACGAATACCTCGACGGCGTGCGCGCGCTCGAGAAGCGCATCGACGATGACGCTGTGGCGCAGCTCGATCCGCGCGAGAAGCTGCCCGATTTCGCCAACGCGCCGCGCGAGCTCGGCCCGCGCATCGACATGCTGGGCGAGGTGCTCGCGCTCGCCTTCCGGGTCGACGCCACGCGCGTGGCCACCTTCATGCTGGCGAACGAGGGCTCGAACCGCCCCTACGCCGAGATCGGCGTGAGCGCGGGCCACCACGATGTGTCGCATCACGGCGGCGACGCGGCCAAGCTCGACGGCTTCGCGCGCATCAACCGCTTCCAGACCGAGCGATTCGCCGCGTTCCTGCGCGCCCTCGAGCGCGCCCGCGAGAACGGCCGCAGCGTGCTCGACTCGACGGTCGTCCTCTACGGCGGCGCCATCACCGACGGAAACGCCCACAACCACGACGACCTGCCCATTCTCGTCGCGGGCGGCAGCGCGCTCGGAATCAAGGGCGGTCGCCATGTCGAGCACGCGCCGCGCACGCCGCTCTGCAACCTGCACCTCGGCATCGCGCGCACGCTCGGCGTCGAGGTCGACCGCTTCGGCGACGCGACGGGCCTCGCGATGCCATGAAGCCTCGCGATGCGGTGAAGCCTCGCGACGCCATGAAGCCTCGCGATGAAGCCTCGCCATGAAGCCTCGCGATGAAGTCTCGCGATGAAGTCTCGCGATTCCATCACTCCGCCCGGATCCAGCCACGCTCACCCGCGCGCCGCGGGCGCCTTGCGCATGATGAAGCAGTAGTTGAACCCGCGCAGGAAGAAGTTGCCTTCCTCGGCGGCCTTGCGCCAGTTTCCGAAGCCGAGCTTCTTGTTGTGGCGCACCACGCACACGATGTCGACGGGCGAAAGGTACTTGCGCATGATCGCGAAGAGCTCGAAGCCGATCGGCATGAACTCGCCGCCCTTCATCTTCTCTCCCTGCGCGCCCTTCTTCTTCCGCCACGAGTCGCTCACATAGAGGCCCATGTAGCGGCCGGGCTTCAGCACGCGGTGGATCTCGCGCACCACATCCTCCATGGCGCGGTAGTACGCGCGGCCGCCGTCGTCGCCGCCCGAGTCGAGCTTGCCGATGCAGCGCGGGTCGTCGGAGTAGTCGACATGCGTCGAGTACGGCGGATCGATGAACACGAAGTCCACGCTTCCGTCGTCGAGCGGCAGCGTGCGCGAGTCGTTGCGGCGGATCTCGGGGCGCTGCGGGTTCAGGTCGAAGCCCACGCTCTTTCGGCCGAGATCGCGGCACACATCGAGCGTGGTGCCCGAGCAGCACATCGGATCGACCACCACATCGTTCTCGCGCGTGTAGCGGGAAAGCAGCTGCCAGATCACCCACGACGGCGTGGCGCCGACATAGTCCTTGTCGCCCTGCATGCCGCCCGCGCCGACGACGGCGTCGCCCTGGATCTCGAGCGGACGCGGGGCCTCGCCGCGATGCAGCCGTTCGGCCTTCTGCGCCTCGCGCATCGCGGGGCTGTCGTAGTGCTGGCTCGGGTACTCCCACAGCGTGGTGGGGAAGATGCGCAGGGGCGGGCGTTCCTCGCGGCGGCGTGGCTGCGGGCGCTCGGATGGATCGCGGAACGGCTTCGGCACGCGCGGAGTGTACGGTCAGCCGAAGAGCGCGCCGTAGGCGGCGCCCACCGCGGCCGCGGCGAGCACCAGGATCGGCGCGCCGAAGCGCGTGGGCAGATGATGCAGGGCCGCGAATGCGACGGCCCAGCAGAGGCAGGGCAGGACGATGTTGTCGAGCGGGGTGTGGTGGTGCGGCTCGCGCGGCCCTGCCATCGCGTTGATCGTGGCGTGGAAGAATCCGAGCGCGGCGGCCGCGATCAGCCCGATCGCGACCGCGCCGAGCGCGTCGAGCGCGCCGCGCGCGGGTTTCCAGCCGACCAGCCGCTCGAAGAACCCGAAGCCGACGAGGGTGAATCCGAACGCGGGAAGGAAGATCCCCGCGGTGAACGCGAGCGCGCCCGCGATGCCGCTTGCCGCGTAGCCGACGAAGGTGCCGAAGATCACGAGCGGCGCGGGCAGCACGCTCGCGATCGCCACGCCGTCGAGGCACGCCTGCTGCGTCATCCATCCGCCGTCGCCCGCCGCGGTGGCGGCGACATAGGGCAGCGCGGTGTAGGCGCCGCCGAAGGTGACGAGCCCCGCGGCGAGCCCGTGCCCGAACAGCGCGTCGACGGCGGGCGTGCGCGCGGCGATGTCCGTGGCCGCGATCGTCGGAACGGCTTCGAACAGCCGAAGCCCGAGCGCCGCGAAGAAGGCGGCGAGAAACACCAGCACGCGCCAGTCCTTCGAGAGCGGGCGCACCAGCCGAACCACCGCACGCACGATCAGCGCGCAGGCGGCGACCTGCATCGCCATGAGCGCGCCGGCCACGGCGGGCGCGCGGAGATCGATGTGCGCGTAGAGCACGCTTGCCGCAAGCATGAGCACGAGCCCCGGCAGCATGAACCCGAGACCCGCCGCGAGGCCCCCGAGCCGCCCGCCGCGAACCGTGCCGAGGTAGCAGCACATCTCGTGGGCCTCGGGCCCGGGCAGCAGCTGGTACACGCCGAGCGCGCGGTCGAAGCGCTCGGTGGTGGTCCAGCCGCGCTGCCGAACGAACTCCTCGCGCAGCGCCTCGATCTGGACAAGCGGGCCACCGAACGCCCGCGCTCCGAACGCAAGAAAAAGCGTGAACACCGCGAAGGGCCGAGAATCCGCGGCCTGCGGCCCCGCAAGCTTCGTCGGAGCATCGGTTTCCTTCGGCGCGGAAGTCATGGCAACCCAAGGTAGCACGCGCAGACTGCGACTTTCTCGGGCATTTCATTTGGCCGAGAACAGGCAAGGGTTAGATTTCGGCCGTGGATTTTCCTGTTGCCATGTCCCTTGGCGCGGGCTGTCTGGCGCAACTGATGGTGGGTGTGGCGGCGCACGCCGCGTCCGCGCCTTCCGTCGATTTGTCCGTTGCCTCGATCGAGGTCACGCAGGGGATCCAGGATTCGTCGGGGTCGCTGCCGTTCGTCGGCCGCAATTCCACGCTGGTGCGGGTGCGCGTGGCGGTCGCGGGCGCCGAGCCCGAAGGCGGCGTGCCCGGCGTCGACGCGATGCTGCGCATCTACGCGAACGGCGAGGAGATCCGCACTTCGCCCGTCTTCTCAACGAACGGCCCGATCGTGGCGCCCATCACGCCGCTCGCGGGCGTGATGGACCACACGATCAACTTCCTCTGCCTTCCGCCCGAGGCCGACGATGTCGACTTCGTGGTCACCGTGAACTGGCGCCGCGCGGTGCCGGAGAGCGACTACGCGAACAACACGCTGGTGCTGTCCGACCGCGTGTTCGGCTGCCGCAAGACCGTCGACATCGCCTATGTGCCGATCGACTACACGCTCGGCGGAGGCCTGCCCGACCCCGCGATGCTCGTGCCGGGGATCGGCGACAACTTCCTGCGCGGCGCGTTCCGCGTGGGCGAGTGGAACTACCACCGTTCGCCGCTGCCTCCGCTGACCTGGACGACGAATGTGAACACATTCGCGCCGTTCCTGCTGAACACGCTGAACGACATCCGCCAGAACCAGATCCCCGCCGCGGGCTACGAGCGGCCCGAGTTCATCTACGGATGGCTGAAGGGCAGCCCCTTCAACGCGAACGGGCAGGCGAACGGCAACACCGATCCCGCGAAGTTCCAGCGCACCTTCGCGCACGAGCTCGGCCACTGCTGGGGCCAGCCCCACAACACGAGCACCGTGGGCATGTACGGCATCGATGTCGAGGCGCATCTCGCCGATCCGCTGGGAATCGCGCCGCTCATGGGGCCCGACAAGAAGGATGTGATGTACCCGGGCATGCTGACCGTCGACGCGTGGGTGAACACGACGACCTACCTCGATGTGCTCGAGGACCTGCGCTCGCAGTGCTGGGGGCTCGATGGCGGCGATGGCGCGGCCGGCGGCGGGGGGGGCGCGAGCGATGCCGCCGATCCGCGCGGGCTTCCGCAGCAGGTGCTGCGCGTCGCAGGCGCGCACGACCATGTGATGCGCCGCGCGCAGCTCGAGCCGTGCGCGATCCACGACCATGTGGTGCCGACCGCCGACGATCCGCGCGGCAATGTGGCGGTCGAGAGCTACGCGGCCGACGGGCGGCTGCTCGCCTCGGTGCGCATCGACACGCGCGCGTGCCGCGAGTCGTGCGCCGAGGCTGGCCATCTGCACCGCGCCACGGCGCTGTACGCGAACCTGCCGCGCTTCGTCGACGGCATCGAGGCCGACCGCATCGTGGTGCGCGAATGCGCCGCGGACCGGCCATCGCGGCCGCTGGCCGAGCTCGAGCGCAGCCCGCATGCGCCGCGCGCGACGGCGCCCTTGATCGAGTGGCTTGCGCCCGAGTCGATCGGCGCCGAAGGCGCATCGCCGCGCGTGCGTGCCAGCTGGACCGCGCAGGACCCCGACGGCGACCCGCTGGTGGCCGATCTCCTGTACACCCCCGACGGTGCGCGCTGGATTCCCGTGGCCGTGTCGCAGCCGACCGCGCCTGCGGGCGGCTCGTTCGAGTTCGACGCCGCGAGCCTGCCCTCGAGCCGCGGGGCGTCGGCCCGCTTCCGCATCCGCGTGCGCGACGGCATGAACCAAGGCGAGGCCGAGACTCCGCAGGGCCTGAGCTTCGGTACGGGCAACCCGCCCGATGTGCATCTTCTCACGCCGAACGCGGGCACCACGGTGCCGTTCGGCGCGACGGTCCTCCTGCACGGCTCGGCGTGGGACCTCGAGGACCAGCTGCTGCCCGAGGCGCTCGTCACCTGGTCGAGCTCGCGCGATGGCGCGCTCGGCATCGGCCGCACGCTCGCGCTGCGCGACCTTTCGGTCGGCGAGCATGTGATCACCCTGCGCGGCACCGACCTTGACGGCCTGTACACCGAGCGCGTGGTGACGCTCGTCGTCGCGCCGCGCGTGGTGCTCACGCCCGACATCACGGGCGACGGCCGCGTCAACGCGGCGGATGTGTCGCTCCTGCTCTCGGCGTGGGGCTATCCCGGGCCGACCGACATCGACATGAACGGCGACACGGGCGCGTCGGACCTTTCGCTGATCCTCGGCGACTGGACGATCGTCGAGGAGTAGCCGCGCGCTACCCTGCGCCCCGTGCCGCACCGATCCACGATCGTCGTCGGGCTGGGAGCCATGGGTTCCTGCGCGCTTGCCGAACTTGCGCGCCGCGGCGTGCGCGCGATCGGCGTCGACCGCTTCGCGCCGCCGCACGACCGCGGCTCCTCGCACGGCGGAAGCCGCGTGATCCGCCTGTCGTACTTCGAGCATCCCGACTATGTGCCGCTGCTGCGCCGCGCGTACGAGCTGTTCGACCGCCTGTCGCGCGACGCGGGCGAGACGCTGCGTCACGAGACGGGGCTGGTCGTGGGCGGCCCCGCGGGCAACGCTGCGTCGTCGGGCATGCTGCGCAGCGCCCGCGAGCACGGGCTCGCGGTCGATGCGCTCGACGGTGCCGAACTGGTGCGGCGTTTCCCGATGTTCCGCGTGCCCGCCGACTGGGAATGCGTGTTCGAGGCCCCCGGTGGCTTCGTGCGGCCCGAGCGCACGATCGCCGCCGCGCTGGCCGACGCCGCGCGCCGTGGCGCCGTCATGCACACGGGAACCGCGGTCACCGCGTGGGGCGCCGATGCGCGTGGCGCATGGGTCGAGACCGCGGCGGGCAGGTTCGAGGCCGACTCGCTGGTGCTCGCGGGAGGCGCGTGGATGCCCGGGCTGGTTTCTGGGGCCGTCGCTCCGCTGCGCCCGACGCGCGAGACGATCGTGTGGCTCGACGACCGCGGGGCGCACGCGCTCGCGTGCCCGCGCATGCCCGTCTGGCTCTTCGACTGCGGGGCGCTGCCAGCGATCTACGGAATTCCGCGGTTCGCGGGTATGGGTGGCTTCGCGGGTATGGGTGGCTTCGCGGGTACGGGTGGCTTCGCGGGTACGGGCGCGCCCGTGGGCATGAAGGTCGGCCTGCACGGCGACGGGCCCACCGCGGTGCCCGAGGATCTTGCGAAGCCCGTCGACCCTGCGGCGGTGGCGCGGGCTGTGTCGGCCGCCAACGAGCGGCTCGTCTGCGAAGCGCCGCTCGAGCCCGTGGCGGCGCGTCATTGCCTCTACACCATGTCCCCCGACACCGACTTCGTTCTCGGGCTTCACCCGGGCATGCCGCGCGTCGCCCTTGCGTGCGGCTTCAGCGGGCACGGGTTCAAGTTCGCGCCGGTGATCGGTGAGATCCTGGCTGAACTGGCCATCGAAGGCGCCACGCGCCATCCGATCGGGTTTCTCTCGCCCGAGCGGTTTGCGGCCCGCCAATAGGGGCGGCGTCGCTGCGCGGTTTCGTCCTTCGCAGGATCGATGTTTCCTCGAGCGCTCGTGGCGAAGTCCGCGGTTGAAGTTCCTTCGAAACCAGATTGGACGAATGGATGTTGGGGAGACCCTGAGCGCGGCGCTGAAGCGAACGGTGGTCTCGACACGGCCCCCAAAGGAAAGGGCCCAGAAAGTAGAAGGGCCCCGAAAGGAAAAGGGCCCCGAAAGTAAAAGGGCCACTGCGAGATCGGCTTCGCAGTAGCCCCATGGGGGAAAAGATCAAAGTTGGTGCCGCCGAAGCGACAGGGGAACAGTACACCACATCGCCGACCCGATCAAGTCGGTTTCGATATGCGCG
>JBJTOV010000126.1:0-8397 GCA_046074745.1 Planctomycetota bacterium
AGGTCACGCCGCGGTCGGCGCACAGTTTGAAGGTGTCCTCGTCGCGCTTCGAGCCGCCCGGATGGACGAGGCACTTCACGCCCGCGTCGATCAGCATCCTCGGCCCGTCGTCGAACGGGAAGAACGCGTCGCTTGCCGCGACCAGCACGCCACCCGGCTCGCGCAGCTTTGCGCCCGACTTCTCGATCGCGTTCCTGCAGCTCGCCACGCGGTCCATCTGCCCCGCACCCGCGCCGAGCAGCTGTCCGTCGCGGCCGATGCACACCGCGTTCGACTTGAGGTGCTTCACCACCGCCGTCAGGAACGCCGCGTCGCGCAGCACCGCGTCGGTCGGCTTCGGCCCCGCGGCAACCTGGAAGTCCGCCGCCACGATCGCATGCGTGTCGGCCTCCTGCGCCAGGAAACCGCCCGCGATCGAGCGCACCAGCACCGACTTCGGCGCCGCCGACACCGGGCCCACCGCGAGCAGTCGCGCGTTCTTCCAGCGTGTCTGCAGGAGCGCCAGCGCCTCGGGCTCGTAGCCCGGCGCCACCACGACCTCGAGGAACTTCTCGCCCGCAACGATCTCCTCGGCCGCCGCGCGGTCGACCGTCGCGTTCACCGCCACGATGCCGCCGAACGCCGCCAGCGGATCGCCCGCGTACGCGCGCGCGAACGCCTCGCGCAGCGACCCAGCCACCGCGGCGCCGCACGGATTCGTGTGCTTCACCACCACGGCGCCCGCGAGGTCGGGCGCGAGCTCGCGCATGTCCTGCACCAGTTCGAGCGCCGCGGCCGCGTCGAGCAGGTTGTTGTACGAAAGCGGCTTTCCATGCAGCAGCTCGGCGCCCACCACATTCGGGCCGCGGTAGGTCGGGTCGCGGTACACCGCGGCGGCCTGGTGCGGGTTCTCGCCGTAGCGCAGCTCGCCCTCGTTCACGCCGCGCAGCTCGAACACGGGCGGGAAGCGGTTGCCCGCGCGCTGGCTCATCCACGCGGCGATCGCGGCGTCGTAGGCCGCGGTGCGCGCGAAGGTCGCGCCCGCAAGCGCGCGGCGCAGTTCGACCGTGGTCGCACCGTCGTTCTTCGCCATCTCGCTCGCCACGCTGTCGTACTGCGACGGATCGGTCACCACCGTCACGAACTCATGGTTCTTCGCGGCCGAGCGCAGCATCGACGGGCCGCCTATGTCGATCTGCTCGATCGCCTCGTGCTCCTGCACGCCCTCGCGGCGCACGGTCATCTCGAACGGATACAGGTTCACGCACACGAGGTCGATGGGCGGGATGCCGTGCTCCTCCATCGCCTTCACATGCTCGGCCACATCGCGCCGCCCGAGCAGGCCGCCGTGCACGCGCGGATGCAGCGTCTTCACGCGGCCGTCCATCATCTCGGGAAAGCCAGTCAGCTTCTCGATCGGCGTCACGGGAATGCCCGCCGCGGCCAGCGCCGCCGCGGTGCCGCCCGTCGACACGATGTCGACGCCCATCGAGGCGAGCGACTTCGCGAAGGGGATGAGATCGCGCTTGTCGCTGACCGAGATCAGCGCACGACGGACGCGGACGAGACCATGCATGGCGGGTTCCTGTGCGGCGGGTCAGCCGTTCGAGGCCGTGCCGTCCGCGTCGGACGGCGCGGCGGCGGTTGCGGGCTCGGAAGCGACGGGCGACAGCCGCTCGATGCGTCCTTCGACGCCGTAGGCGACGAATCCGCCGTCCTCGAGCGTGCCGGCCACGAGCCGCGTCACCGCGGGCAGCTCGAACGAGCCATTCGCGTAGCCCTTGTTCATGTCGAGCATGGTCACGCGGCGCGACTGGTTGCACCAGAGGACGAGCGAGTTGCCCTGCACGGCGATCGGGCGGCCGGTCGCGGTGTCGTTCTTCCAGCGCACATCGCCGTTCACATTGTCGCCCGCGTCCTGCGCGAACGCCACCAGGCCCTCGCCCGGAATGCGCTGCACCACCATCTCGCCCGCGCAGAACGGCGGGGTCGTGAGCGGCGACTGCGTGAAGTACTTCCAGTCGGTCGAGCCGTCGCTGAGGTCGAACGCGTACAGGTACTGGTCGTCGCTCGCGACGAACACCTGCGATTCATCGATCGCCGCGGGCGCGCTCACGCCCGCCAGCAGCTCGCGCGTCCACATCAGCTTGCCCGAGTCGGCGTCGTACGCCGCCACCGTGCCGCTCGACGAGCAGGCCACCACAGCGCCGCTCCCCATCGCGGGCGTGCAGTTGATCGCAGACTGCGCGCGGCGCGTGCCATCCACGATGGCGGCCTTGCGCACGAATCCCGTCTCGGGGTTCAACCACACCATCTCGCCCGACCGCGTGCCGTACACCACCAGACCGCCGCCATTCACGGGCAGCGTGTTGGGCCCGAAGCGGAGCCGCGCCTTTGCCAGGATCGCGCCGCTCTCGATGTCCATGATCCAGCTGCCCGTGTCGGCCAGCACCACGATGCGCGGCATCACCCTCGGTCCAAGGCCCATCACCTGCACATCGAGGATGCCGTCGACAGGCAGGCCCGCCGATGCGGTCCAGCCGATGTCGCCCGTCGAGGCGCGGACGAGCGTCAGCTCGTTGCGCGTGTTGAGCGCGAACACGCCCGCGGGGCTCGACGCCACCATGCGGATCGACTCGCCCTTCGGCACGAACACATTGGCCTGCCACGCGATGCGGCAGCCCATCTTCTCGGCGATGGCGGGCGAGATCAGGTACGCGGTCTCGACCGCGGCCACATCCTGCGCCACGCGCTCGGCCGCCTTGCCGGCCGCGCCATCGGCCTGCGCGCAGGCAGGAGACAGGGGGGCCAGCGAGGCCAGGGTTGCGAGCAGGAAGGTGGGGGTCGCCAGATATGCGGTCATCGAGGGGGGGCTCCGACGGCCCGAGGGCCGAGTGGCGGAGTATCGCCCGAGCGGGGCGGCAGCGTCAAGCCGAGAACCTCGGCCCCGAGGGCCCCGCGACCCCGTGCCCCCAAGCCCTCAAACCCCAAGCCCTCGAACCCCAAGCCCTCGAACCCCGCCAGTCAGCCGACAGCCGCCCTCGAAGCCGTCCGTCCCCTATCCTCGCCGCCATGTTCACGGGCCTCGTGCAAGCGGTCGGACGGGTCGAATCGCTCGAGGAGCGCGGCGCGACCACGCGCCTGGCCATCAGAGTCGACGGCTGGCCGCATCGCCCCGAGCAGGGCGCCTCGATCGCCGTCAACGGCTGCTGCCTGACCGTCGTCGCACCCGCCACCGACGCGCACCCCGTGCTCGGATTCGACTGCATCCCGCAGACCCTGGCCGTCACCAGCCTTGGCCGCCTGCGCGCGGGCGCGGGCGTCAACCTCGAGCACGCCGCCACGCCCGCCACATTTCTCGGCGGTCATGTGGTGCTCGGCCATGTCGACGGGCTCGCCACCGTGGTCGAGGTCCGCACCGCAGGCGAATGGCGCGTGCGCCTGCGTCTGCCGGGCGACCTCGCGCGCCATGCCGTCGACAAGGGTTCGGTCGCGCTCGACGGCGTCTCGCTCACCATTGCGCGCGTCGAGGGCGACACGATCGATGTGTGCCTGATCCCCGAGACGCTCGAGAAGACCAACCTGCGCGAACGCGCCGCGGGCGATGTGCTCAACATCGAGGTCGACTACCTGTCGAAGCTGGTGGCGCGGCAGCTCGAGTGGCTGAAGGCGCGCTGAACGCGAACGCGCCGCTACGCCGCGCGCCGAAGCGCCGAGGCCTCGGCCACCGAGATGCACAGGAGCGTGAGGTCGTCCTGCTGGTGCAGCGATCCCGAGCTTTCGTCGAGCCGCACCGACAGCTCGCGCACGAGTTCGTCGGGGTCGAGCACGCCCGAGAGCGCCCCGAACTCCTCGAGATGCCGCGCGCGGCCGTTCTCGCTGAACGCCTGCTCGAAGCCGTCGGAATAGAAGAGCAGGCGGTCGTTCGGCTCGAGCCGAACCTCGATTTCGCTGTAGTACTCGTCGGGGAACACGCCGAGCAGCCCGCCGTCGACCTCGATCGTGCGCGGCGGCTCGCCCGGCCGCAGGAGGACGGCCGCGGGGTGCCCCGCGATCGCCAGGCGCAGCGTGCGCGTGCGGCAGTCGAGCAGGGCGCTGATCGCGGTGGCGAACCGCGTGGTCGAGCGCTGCTGCGCCACCATGCGCGCGTTCGCGCGCGACAGCGTCTCGCACGGCCCGAGCACCCGCAGCGCGCCCTGCACGCGTTCGGTGGTCTCGAGCGAGCGGCACACCGCCATGCCGAGCAGCGCCGCGGGAATGCCGTGGCCCACCGCGTCGGCGAGGAAGATCGCCAGATGGTCGTCGTCGACCTGCTCGATGCTGAACACATCGCCCGACACCTGCGCGAGCGGCCTGTACAGCGAGGTCACGCGCACGCCGTGCAGCGGGGGAAGCGGCTCGGGCAGGAAGTCGCGCTGGACGAGCGCCGCAAGCTGCAGCTCTTCGTTGCGCTCCTCGAGCTCCGAGCGCATCGACGAAACGATGCGCCCGAGCAGCGACAGCTCGCGCCGCGCCTCGCGCAGCCCCGCCGTGCACGACAGCATGCCGCGCACGAACGCCACCAGATCCTCGTGGGCACGGAGCGAGGTGAACACCTCGGCCGCGCCGCGCGGCGTGCGGCCCGCGAGCGCGTCGCTCACCACCACCAGCCGCGTGGCCGTCATGTGCTCGGATTCGCCGATCCCGCGCTCGAGCGCCTGCAGCGCGGTCTCGACCGCGGCCAGCGCCGCATCGGCGTCGCGCGGCGCCACCAGCACGGCAACCTCGGCGTCGATGTGGACGGGCGCGCCGTCGGTGGTCCTCAGCCCCGAGATGGGCAGGTGCGCGGGCCCGGGGGCCCCGAGCGCCCGCTCGAGCGTGTCGCGCCACGCGGCCGCCTCGCCCCGGGTTTCCTCGGTGCTGATAAGAGCGACGCGGGCGGTGTTGCGCAGGGCACCCATGGGACAGCGGCGCGCCGCAGCGCTCCGTTCCGTGGGCATCGGCTCACTTGGCGATGCGCTTGAGGGTGTCGCGGTCGAATTCGATGCGCGAACCCTGCCTGATTCCAAGCGGCGCGAGCGTGCCGGGCGCGACCTCGAGCGCGAACTGCGCGGGAGCGCCCGACGGGTAGCCCTTCAGCCGCGCGAGGTACTGCTCCTCGGTCTCGTCGGCGCGCTGCAGTTCCTCCTTCGGCATCGTGTGCACGGCGGTCACGAAGCCGAACGGATCGATGAACGCGATGTCGAGGTCGATCACGCAGCGGCGCATCCAGAAGCGGCGCGGCTGCGCGTCGGGAAACGCGAAGATCATGCCCTCGTCGGGGCCGACGCTGGTCGCCTTCCCCATGCCCATCTCGCGCGTGGCCATGTCGGCCGCCACCTTGCACGCGAAGCTCTTGCCGCCCGCGACCACGGTCATCGTGGCGGGCGACGCCGGCTCGCCGCACGACGCGACGGCGAACGGCGACCCAAGCATGAACGCAACGGCGACGAGCGGGCGAAGGGCGAACGGCATGCGGGAATGAAACGCGCCCGCGCGCGGCGCGTCAAGTGCCGCGCAGCCATGCAAGGTCGGCCTCGCCGAACACCGTGGGCTCCTTGCGCAGCCGATGCGCCGCGGTGCGCAGCGGCTCGGCGCCAACCATCGCGACGAATTCGCGCAAAGAAAGCGGCGCGCGCGTGTCGAGCAGCCCCAGACTGCCCGCGCACCAGCCGATCACGCGCTCGGCCGCGACGCCCTCCGCGCGCAGCGCTTGCAGCGAATGCGCGCCGTGGCGCTTGGCAAGCCGCTTGCCGTCGGCGCCATGGACAAGCGGCAGATGCCACCATCGCGCGTGCGGCACCCCAAGCGCGCGCGCCAGCACCTGCTGCCGCGCGGCGCTCGCCAGCAGGTCGTCGCCGCGAACCACATCGGTCACGCCGTGCCGCGCATCGTCGACCACCACCGCCAGCTGGTACGCGGGCGCGTCGGCCTTCGTCCACAGCACCATGTCGCCGATCTCGAGCCCCGGGTCGAACGCATGGTCGCCGAGCAGCTCGTCATGCACCTGCTCGGGCGCAGGGTCGAGCCGCAGCCGCCAGTTCGCTCCCGCCGCGCCCACCGCCCGCGGCCACGGCTCCGACGGCCGCAGCTCGGGCGGAAAGCGCGTCTCGCCGTCCTCGGCGTGCGGCGCGCTTGGCGCGGTACGGATCTCGCTGCGCGAACGCGTGCAGGGAAACACGAGCCCCCGCGCTGCGAGCCGCGAGAGCGCGTCGCGGTACGGGGCAAGGCTCGTCGACTGCACCTCGGGCGCCCCGTCCCAGTCGAGCCCGAGCCAGCGAAGGTCCTCCACCGAGCCCTCGAGCGCGCCTTCCTTCACGCGCCCCGCGTCGAGATCCTCGAGCCGCAGCACCACGCGCCATCCCTCGCGCCGGGCCAGCGCCCAGGTGGCCAGGAAGGTGCGCGCGTTCCCCACATGCAGCGCGCCCGACGGCGTCGGTGCCAGGCGAGTGGTGCGCGGGGCGGGGGGCATGGTCGGACGGTACGCGCCCAGCGGTACACTCTCAACCATGGCCACCGAAGCCCCCGTGAAGCTCTCCGACGCCGAGATCGAGACCCGCCTCGACGCCCTGCCCGAGTGGTCGCGCCGCGGTAGGAAATCCAGCGCACCTACGGCTTCAAGGACTTCGTGCAGTCGATGGCGTTCGTGAACGCCGTCGCCGCCCGCGCCGAGGCCGTGCAGCACCACCCCGACATCCTGATCCGCTGGAACCGCGTCACCCTGTCGCTCTCGACCCACGACTGCGGCGGGATCAGCGCCAAGGACTTCGACTTCGCCCGCGACGCCGACGCCGCCGCGCGCGGCTAGGGCGCGGCGCTCCGCCAAGACCTGAAGTCCGCGCTCCGCGCAAGCCGCTCGCGAATGAAGAACGCCGCGGCGCATGGCCGCGGCGTTCCTTCGTGCGTGTGTTCACCCGTCACTCGGCGCGGTTGTGCGTCGAGGTCGAGGCGGCGGGCATGGGCGCGCCGAACTGCATGTAGTAGGCCACATCGTTGGTGTCGAGCCAGCCGTCGCGGTTCAGGTCGGCCGAGGCCAGGTGGCCCATGCCGCTGCGGCGGAGGTCCTTCACCGAGATGCGCGAGCGCGGGGCGGGGCCGTCGTAGCTGCCGCACACCTCGCCCACCTGCAGGAAGTTGATGCTGATGAACGACAGGTCGGCGTTGTTGACCAGCGTGTCGGCGTTGAAGTTCGACACCGCGTTCGTGGCCACGCTCGCAGACCGCGCGTTGATGAACGCGCCGAAGTCCATGATGTCGACGAGGTTGTCGTCGGTCGAGTCGCCCTGGCGCAGGCTGAACGAGATCGAGTACTTCGTGCCCGACACCGAGGCCGCCGACGCGTCGCTCACCGAGTGGGTGGCGTCCTTGGCCGTGGCGCACGCGTAGCCGGCGGCGAGCGGCACCACGACATCGGCCTTCGCGCCCGACGGGCCCGTCATCGACACATTCACCGTCGACACGGTTCCGCCGAACGACAGCCTGATCGGCCGCACCGAGGCGCCCGCGAACGCGCCATCGAGCAGCACCGAGACATCGGCGAGCTGGAACGAGCCGATCGTGACGGTGCGCGACGCGTTCACGCCGTTGCCCGCGGCGTCGCTCGCGTGCCAGTGCACGGTCGACACGCCGATCGGGAACAGGTTGCCCGCGGGCCAGCCCGCAAGCGTCACGCCGTTCGGGTAGGTCACGGTCACCGAGACGGCGCCCGCGCCCGAGCAGTTGTCGCTGACCGTCACCACGCTCGGAAGCACGGTGCCGCCGATCAGCGAGCCCGCATCGGCCGCCGCGGTGGCGTTGGCGGGCACGCCCGACAGGGTCGGTGCGGTGCCGTCGATCGACACGGCGGGCATGGCGGTCAGGATCGGCGTGACGGGCACGCCCTCGTCGGTGGTGAGCATCGTGTCGAATCCGCCCACCGTGGCGAACGAGACGAGGCCCGTGGCCGCGCAATCGCTTGCCGTCGGCAGCACCACGAAGGACAGGTCGATCACCGCGCCGGCCGTGGCGCTCTCCACCTGGCTGGGGCTGATGCCGACGGCCACGCGCAGCGTTCCGTTCACGGCGTCGTGGATCTCGGAGAGCTCGCTCGCGAACGGCGAGTCCGCCGACGGCGCCGCCGACACGAAGAGCAGCCGCGTCTCGTCGTAGTCGACGGCGAGCTGCATTCCCGCGGTCGGCACATTCGACGCGCTGCGCGACAGGGTCACGGTCATCGTTTCGCCCGGCGTGTACGACGATGCGTCGGCCACCAGCGTCAGCGTCGGCTCCGTGTCGTTGCAGTCGGGCGTGCCGTTACCGTTGCCGTCGGCGTCGGTGAAGCCGCAGCCGCAGGCGCCCGGGTTCGTCTTCAGCGGATCGATCGGGCAGAGGTCGTTGCAGTTCGGGGTGCCGTCGCCGTCC
>JBJTOV010000127.1:0-9654 GCA_046074745.1 Planctomycetota bacterium
GACGGGATCGACGACCGCGCGCGCACGCCGCTCGTCAGGCAGGACCCGTCGGAACTCGAGCGATGGAGCGCGATCCACGGAGAGTCCTGGCATCCGGCGCAGCGGCTCGTCTCGCTCTTCGATGCATTCCCCGATCGAGCGACGCTCGGCGCGGTCACGATGCGCACGAAGTCGATCCTCGGTGCCGATGCGCCGCTCGATCCGACGCAGCCGATCGCGGATGTCGAGCCAGGGGTGATCGCTACCGACGGTGATTTCATCCGCGTCTGGTGGAAGTCCCGCGCGGCGGCGAGCCAGCGGATCATGCCCGCGCGCGAGTCGATCGCCGAAGCTACGCCTGACGCGGCGCGATGATCGCGGCGAGCCGCCCGCTCGCGACGCCGTCGCGTCGATAGCTGTGGAAGCGCGCGCGGTCGGCGTAGGTGCAGGGGGGCTCGGCGTCGATGTGCGCGGAGGCGAGGCCTGCGCGCGCAAGCTGCAGGCGCACGGCATGCGCGAGGTCGGCGTGGTGGCGCGGGCCGTGGATGCCGGGCGCGTGCACGCATGATGCGAGTCCGACGGCGGAGAGCGCGTCGGCGACCTCGGGGCCGATCTCGAAGTGCGTGGCGGAGATGCACGGACCGACCGCGGCGCGCAGGTCGTCTGGATCGGCTCCGTGAGCCTTCAGCGCCTTCACGGCCGCGGGAACGACTTCGGCGACCACGCCGCGCCAGCCTGCGTGCACGGCGGCGACGGCGCCTGTACGAGGATCTGCAAGCAGCACGGGCACGCAGTCGGCGATGCGGATGAGAATGGCGCTGCTTCCGCGCGGGCTGACGATGGCGTCGGCGGCGGTGCGCTCACGCAGGGCGTCGGACGAGAGAATCACCGTGCAGCCGTGCACCTGGCTGACATCGGCCACGGTGGCATCGCGCGCAAGGCCTGCGGCCGCGGCGAACCGCGCGTGGTTCTCGAGGATGTTCGCGTCGGAGTCGCGCGGATCGCCCGCGGGGATGCGGGCGTTCGCCTGCACCGACTGCAGATTGAGCGATTCGAAGGGCGGCGCGCTGACGCCGCCGAGGCGCGTCGAGAACGCGTGCGAGAAGCCGGCCGCCGCGAGGAGCGGGCTTCGCAGGATCGTTGGGCCAGCGGCGTGGCGGACTTCGACGAGCACGCGCGGGTATCGGCAGGGCGGTGTGACGGGGATGAGCGGGGTGGGGGTCGCGAATCGGCGGGTGCGGCCCACGCGAGATCGTCGGACTGGGCGACCCATTGCCTTCGGAATGGGCACCCGCCGCCCAGGGGGCGGCGGCGATGTGCCGAGACGGGGTGTCGTTGTTCCAGACCGTGACGGTCGACGGCGGTGTGTCGGGACGAACCGGTGGAGTTCCACCCCGCCCGCCCGAAGGGTGACGACGAACCGTCACGATGTCACCCGATGCCGTCGGCCCTCGGCCGACGGGTGCCCATCTCGAAGACGATGGGTCGCCGGTACCACGGTCTCGGCACGACGCCGTCGGCCCCTGGCCGACGGGTGAAGAAAGACCGGAACGGTGCTGCGCGCCGCAGCCCACGCGAGATCGTCGGACTGGGCGACCCATCGTCTTCGAGATGGGCACCCGCCGCCCAGGGGGCGGCGGCGATGTGCCGAGACGGGGTGTCGTTGTTCCAGACCGTGGCGGTTGAGTACGGCGGCGATGTGCCGATGCGGGGTACCGCCGTCCGAGCCCATGCCGGTCAAGTCCGGCGGCGGTGTGCCGAGCCGGCGCGGCGTTTCACTCGCCTGCGCCTGACGGCGCCTCGGCGTACAGCATGACGCCGAGCGCGTCTTCGCCCATCGGCGGGAGGCCGCCCGTCACGCGCGCGGGCGGACGCGTGGGCTGCTGCGGGTTCTGGGCGGTGTTGTCGAAGCGGAACCGCATGACGACGCTCGAGCCCCTCGTCACGCGCAGCGGCTTCTCGAGCGTCCACGGCTCGGCGAGCGACATGCGGAAGTCGGGCACATCGAGGACGCGCGTGACGCACTGCGACGGGTCGACCACCTCGGCCGTCACGCCGCGCAGGAACGCGCCGCCCTTCACGACGAACGCCACGATGTCGATGTCCTGCGGCGCCGCGAACTCCACGGTGCGCTCGAGACGCGCCTCGGGCTCGAGCACGAGGTTTCGCGGAAAGAACGCGGCGCTGCGCACGGTGCGCACATCGGCGCCCGTCGCGGGGATCCACGCAAGCCGCGGGTCGACGGGCGCCTCGCGGCCCACGGGTTCGCCCAGCGTTTCAACGGCGACGGCGCCGCGCGGCAGGTCGAAGGCGTAGCCCGCGGGGAGCTCGAACGCCGTGCGCACGCGCGACACGGCCCCGAGCGCACCGCTCGGATTGCGGCCGACATTGCCCATCGACTCGGCGCCATGCTCCTCCGCGGCGATGAGCGGCGCGAACGCGCGCTTCGGATCGGGCGCAAGCGAGATCATCCGCAGCGGCGACCACTGCAGCGCCGCAGGATCGGCGATCCGCACCCCGCGCACGCGCAGGGGCGCATCGGCCGCGACATCGACGAGATAGGTCCGCACGCGCATGCCGCCCTCGGCTGGCATGGTCCACGCGGCAGCGGGGCCGAACGCGCCCGTCGCAGGCGCGGCCGACGCCTTCGCCTCGCGAAGCCCCGCGAACGCGCGCTCGGCCGATTCGCGCGTGGCGAGCGCCGCGAGCAGCGCATCGCGGTCGCGCGCCGCAAGCCTGCGCGCGTGGCTGAGCGCGACAGGCGTTTCGGCCGCGAGCGCGGGCGGCATGGTGCCGTCTTCGAGCAGCGCGCGCATCAACCCGCGGTGACGCAGCACGCCCTCGAGCGACCCGAAGCGGACCGGCGCCTGCCCTTGCGCGGAGTGGCAGCCGAGGCAATGGCGCTCGAGCAGCGCTTGCATGGCGTCGTCGGCGGCCACAGGCGAGGCCAGCAGCAGGCACGCGGTCAGCGCTGCAGTTCGATGAAGCATCCGATGGCCTTCGGGTACGGTTCGGGCACGGGGCGCCCCGCGATCGACAGGTCGATCGCATCGGCGAGGTCGTTCGTGGTCGGCTGCGCGCGGCGGCGCCCGATGCCCGCGTAGAGGTCGCTGACGCGGCCGAGGTAGAGCGTGCGGAACCCGCCTTCGCCGTCGCGGCGGTACACGGCGGCTTCGGGCGTGACCGTGGCGCCGAACGCGCGCGCGATGCGCTGCGATGGATCGACGAGCACGGTGATCGACGCCGCCAGACCGAACTCCTGCGCGTGGCGCCGCGCGATGTCGGTCGTGGCCCAGGTCGCGGGGTGCACGGCGTAGAAGTCGACTCCGCGCGCCCGCGCGGCCTGCGCAAGGCGCGTCAGGTCGGGCGCCATCGCGTTCGCGATCGGGCACTCGTGCGACACGAACACGACGACCCCGAGCGACCCCGCGGGCCCCGCGAGCGGGTCGACCGCCGTTCCGTCGATCGCCTGCGCGGGCGCGGCCTTCTGCGCCGACGCGCATCCGCCCGCGGCGAGCGCGGCGACGGCGAATACGATCGACACGGCAAGGCGCGGCATGGCGCTCAGCGTAGCGCGGCCGCACGATCGGACGGGCGGCGGCCTCGGATATGCTGCGGCGATGCACCTGCGCCGGAATCTCCTCGCGATCGTCCTGTCGGTGGTGCCGCTCGCCCTGGCTGCGTGCGGCGGAAACACGGGCGGCTACGCCCCCGACCCCGCGCCCTATGTTCCGCCGCCGGCCGAGCTGACGAAGGCGAAGGACGCGCGCTTCAAGCCCGTGGTGGAGGCGCTGCTTGCGCAGCGCGCCGCCGCGAAGGCGATGAACGACTTCCGTGCGGCGGCCGTCGGCGACATGACCGAGGAGCAGTCGGCGAAGTACGCGCAGTTGTTTGCGAAGACCGCAGCCGCGGGGCAGAAGGTGTCGGATGTGATCGGCGCGGCGAACTTCACTGCCGAGGAGCAGGCGACCTTCGAGGTGATCGCCGCGCTCGACGACGCGACCCTGGCCACTCTGAAGAACTGACGGTCGGCCGCGCGTCGACCCATTCAGCTGAATCCCCGTCCGCTGATCCCCGTCCGATGGATGTACGCCAAAAAGGCCACAGGGCGCCCCGCGAAGGGCGCCCTGCGTTGTCTGACGAATCTCCACCGCAGCATGTCCACCACGGATGCCGCGGCGATGTCGTCAGCGATGCCGTCAACGATGCCGTCAAGCTGCCTGCAGCGGGCTCCCCGGAAGGCGCCCGCATTGCCCTTCACAGGTTTCAAGCGTGATCGCCTTGGCCCGCAGGCACGAAAAAGGAAAAACCCTGCCAAATGGCAGGGTCGGCGGTCCGAGAGGCGGGCGCGCTACTGGAGTTCGGGTCGCACGATGCCCGGCAGCAGGATCGAGCTCATGAACTTGAACGCGGGCCGCGAGCCCGTTTCGATCGCGAAGTGGATCGGGGGCTGGTTCGGGTTCGGCTGCATGATCTTGGCCAGCTGCTCGTAGATGATGTTCGGCGCCTCGAACGAGCCGTCCATGTAGGCGATGTTCACGCGGCCGGGGTTCCAGAGGGCGGGGGTGTCGATCCAGTCGCCCGCGGTGCCGCTCGGCGGACGCACGCGGATGCACCAGCCCTGGGTGTTGTAGCCGTAGGTGTCTTCCTCGGTGATCGTGGCCATCGTGCGCGACGGCTGCGGGATCGAGGAGAGGGTCATGGTGTTGAACTGCCCGCCGCGGTAGGGCTCGGGCATGTCGGCGCTGGCGGGGTCGGGGAACGCCCAGAGGTCGTCGCAGCGCTTGTCGTAGCGGTAGGCGCCGCAGCCGACGAAGGCGTTGAACGAGTAGCTGCGCACGCGGCCGTCGGCGAGCGCGCCCGCGGGCAGCCGCTCGAAGGTCCTGCGCGCGGTCGGATCCATGGGCGACACATACGCCTTGTAGCTCTGGTCGAGGTAGGGCCACATCACGCCGCGCTCGAGCGACAGGTTGGTTTCCTTGCCGCCCACCAGCGCGCCCGAGGTGTTGACCCACGGGTTCGAGATGCCGGGCATGCCCGAGTCGGGGGGAAGCGAGTCGGTGCGCGGGCTGGCGAGGCGACCCTCGTTGTCGGCGGCGTAGCTCTGGTTGGCGAGCGCGAGCGAGCGCAGGTTCGACAGGCACTCGGTGGCGCGTGCCTGCTGCTGCACCTTGCTCAGGCCGACCAGGATCAGGGCCAGGATGACCGCGATGATGGTGACGACGAGCAGGAGCTCGACGAGGGTGAACGCGCGGTGACGGCGGGTGGTGGTGGTCGTCATGGGAGGTCGCCTGCGGCGTTCTTCCTCGCCGCGGGCGGTCGGACAGTCTACTACGGGTTTGCGGCGATTCACGCTGCAATCCGTCATCGGGATTCCGCGTGGCGGCCGTTCGATCCATGTGTCGAAAGGTCGGGTCGAAAGGTCGGGGCGAAAGGTCGGGGCGAAGGCCCCGCGTCGAGGGCCCCGCGTCGAAGGCCCCGCGTTGAGGGCCGCGTGTCGAACGCAGGCCGCGCCCCGCCCCTTGCGCGGGCGCATGACGGGTTCCGATAGAAGCATCGCCGCGGGTTTGCGCGGCCGAGGGCGGGGGCCGTATGGTGCGCCGCGATGAGCGGAGAGGCGCCTTCCCCCGTGCCCGCCCCGTCGAACCGCGCGGTCATCCTGGTGGTGACGGTGGCGGCGCTCGGGTACTTCGTCGACATCTTCGACCTGCTCCTGTTCGGGCTGGTGCGGAAGTCGTCGCTCACCGAACTGATGCAGGCGCAGCTTGCGGGCCTTTCGCCCGAGGAAGCCGACCACCTGCTCACCACGACGGGCGTCTGGCTCGACAACATCCTGCAGACCACGGGCCTGCTGGTGGGCGGCCTGTTCTGGGGCGTGCTCGGCGACCGGCGCGGGCGGCTGAGCGTGCTGTTCGGGTCGATCATCACCTATTCGCTCGCGAACCTGCTGAACGCCGCGGTGACCGATGTCGACGCTGATGGCCCGCTCGGATTCCTGCATGCACTCGGCCTCGGGAGCGCGATCAACCAGTACGGCGTGCTGCGCTTCGTGGCGGGCGTGGGCCTGGCGGGCGAGCTCGGCGCGGGAATCACGCTCGTCAGCGAGCTGGTGAGCCGCGAGCGCCGCGGCCTCGCCACCACCATCGTCGCCGCGGTCGGCATCCTGGGCGCGGTGGCGGGCTACTTCACCACGCAGTTCGTCGGCTGGCGCACGGCGTTCGTGATCGGCGGCGTGCTCGGGCTCCTGCTTCTCGCGCTGCGGATCGGCGTGGTCGAGAGCGGCATGTTCCGGCGCGCCGAGCACATGCATGTGAAGGGCCGCGGCGCGTTCTGGAAGCTGTGCTGGCCCGCGGAGCGCCTGAAGCGCTACGCCGCGACGGTGCTGATCGCGGTGCCGATCTGGTTCGTGGTCGGAACGCTCGTCAAGTACTGCGACCGGATCATGCCGAGCATGGGCATGGACCTCGCCGAGAAGCCGAGCCCCGCGAAGGCGATCATGTGGTGCTATGTGGGCCTGGCGGCGGGCGACCTCGCAAGCGGCCTCCTGAGCCAGGTGCTCCGATCGCGCAAGCGCGCGGTGTTCGTGTTCCACATGCTCACGGTGGTGGCGCTCGCGCTCTACTTCACGGTGGCGTCGGCGTCGGGGTCGGCGTTCTACGCGGTGATCTGCTTCGCGGGATTCGCGTCGGGCTACTGGGCGGTGTTCGCCACGGTGGCGGCCGAGCAGTTCGGCACCAACCTGCGCGCCACGGCCGCGACCACGGCGCCGAACCTGGTGCGCTGGTCGGCGGCGTGGACGGGCGGACTGTGGCTTGCGCTCGGGAAGCCGCTGAAGGAGTCGGACGGCTGGGACGGGTCGTTGTGGCGCGCGCTCGGCGAGCCCGCGTGGCTCGACGCGCCCTGGAAGGCCGCGCTTGCGGTCGCGTTGGTGGTGATGCCCGTCGCGATCCTGGCCACGCGCTGGCTGCGCGAGTCGTACGGCACCGACCTCGACTTCAACGAGCGTTGATCGCCTACACTGCGCGCCACGCGGCGGGTGCCGCGCGGAAGAACCCGAAAGGTGAACAGGATGACTGCACGGACCGCGTCCATCGGTGGCTCGCTCGCAACCCGCATCGCGCTCGGCGCGCTCGCCCTTGCGGCGTTCGCCGTCGGCGGCTGCCGCAGCGTGCCCACGGGCCCGGGCGCGTACCTGGTCACGATCACCGATGTGTCGTCGGGCAAGCCCGTCGAGGGCGTCGACATCATGGCGACGGGCGCGGGCACCGCGGCGCGCGGCGAGAAGGCCGCGACCGGCACCACCGACGAGGACGGCCAGGCCGTGATCGCGTTCGGCAACTGGGGCGCGGTCGATGTGCAGCTTGCCGCGAACGGCGTGCGCGAGCGCTGGCTGGTGTCGCAGGACCGCGTGGCGGTGAACGGCGGCAAGGCATCGAAGGATCCGACGCGGCTGCTCGTGGGCGGCGGCAAGGATGGCGGCGTGTCGGTGTACAAGGTCGCGATCACGCGCATCGAGAAGGGCACGGCGGTCGACAACTGACCGTCGCCGCGCGTCGGCCCGCTACGGCGCCGCCAGCGATTCGATCAGCAATCCGGAGGCATCGGCCACGCGCCGCGAGGTGCGCGCGAGGTTGCGCACGAACGCCTCGTGCGCGGGCTCGTGGTGGTCGACGAGGTCGGTCACGCCCTTGAGCGCCGCGAGCGGCACCGCGTGCATGCGGCAGACGACGGCGAGCGCGGCGAGCTCCATGTCCTTGGCCAGGGTGCGCTCGCGCGCGAAGAGCGCGATCTCGTCGGCGGTCGCATCGAGGCTCGAGCCCGTGCTCGCGAGGCCGACACGCGCGTCGAGGCGCGCGGCGATCGCGGAAAGCTGCGACTCGGACGGCGAGAGCCGCGTGCGGGCGCGCGCGATGCGGTCGAACCCCGCGAGCGCGACGCGCGCGTTGTGGAACATCGTGTCGCGCGCGAGCACGAGGTCGGCGATCCCGAGGCCCTGCGACTCGAATCCGCCCGCGGTGCCGAGGTTGACGACGAGATCGAACGGTTCGCGCAGCGCGGCGGAGAGCAGCGCGGCCGCGTGCACGGGCCCGATGCGGTCGACGCCCGCGACGGGGTCCAGGCCCGCGGAGACGAGCGTGGTCTCGACGCCCGCCACCATGCCCGCGCGCGCAGGAACGCCCGCGACCGACGCGATTCGTGAAAGCGAGAGCGCCGCGGCCACGGGCGCGGCCTCGGCCTCCATGGCGATGAAGACGAGCACGCGGCGCGTGCGCGCGGGGAGCGGCGGAAGCGTGAAGTCGTGGGTGCCTGCGTCGTGCACGGCGGCGGTCCTGCGCGGCTAGATCTCGAGCGGGACCTCGGGCCGCGGCATCACCGACGCGATCCCGAGCTCGGCGGAGAGCCGCGCGGCCAGCGCCTCGCGCGAGGCGTCGACGCCGTGGTTGATGACGACCTGCCCGGGCTTCTCGCCGAACGACGCGAACCAGCGCGCGAGGTCGTCCTGGTCGGCGTGGCCCGAAAGCCCCTCGAGCCGCACGCAGCGCGCGCGCACGGGCAGCAGCTTGCCGTTGATCTGCACGCGGTCGGCGCCGTGCTCGAGCCGCCACGCGAAGCCGCCCTCGGGCTGGTAGCCCGACAGCAGGATCACCGTGCGCTCGCTCGCGATCGATTCCTCGAGGTGGCGCAGCACGGGACCCGCGTCCATGAAGCCGCTGCCCGCGAGCACGAATCCGCCGTGCACCATCTTGTCGATCGCCATCGACTCGCGCTTCGAGAGCACATAGTGGAGCTCGGGAAACCAGAGCGGCGCGCCGCCTGCGCGCACGGCGTCGCGCAGCTCGGGCGCGAGGTACTCGGGGTGGCGGTAGAGCGACTCGATGCCGTGCACGGCCATGGGCGAGTCGAGATAGACATTGAGGCCGCGCAGCTGCCCGCGCGCATGCAGGCGCGCGAGGCGATGCACGAGGAGCTGCGCGCGTCCGAGCGCGAACACGGGGGCGAGCACCTTCTCGCGGCGGTCGGCGGCGCCGTTCACGATCTCGAGCAGCTTCGCGTCGGCGTCGTGGCCGGGCGTGCGTCGACGCGAGCCGTTGGTCGACTCGACCACCACGACATCGGCGCGGCGCGGGGCGTCGGGCGGCGCGAGCAGCTGGCTCGTGCTCGAGCCGAGGTCGCCCGAGAAGAGCACGATGCGGCGGTCGAGGCCCGAGCCGATCGCAAGCTCCGCGCACGCGGCGCCCGGGATGTGCCCCGCGTTCCGGAAGACGAGCGACACGAGCGGCGCGATCTTCACCTCGCGGCCGAGCGGCACGCCCTCGACGCGGTCCATGGTGTCGCGCACATCGGGGATGTCGAAGAGGCGGTGCGCCTCGGGGAACTCGGGTGCGCCCGAGGGCTGCTCGCCCGGCATGAGCGCGCGCGCCCACGGCGCGGTTCCCGAGGAGCGCTCGTAGAAGCGGCCGCGCTGGAGCCGCGCGCTCGAGCGCAGCACGCGGGCGACCAGCTCGTGCGTGGCGGTGGTGCAGAAGATCTTGCCGCGGAAACCGAGGTTCGGCAGCATGGCGAGGCGGCCGCAGTGGTCGATGTGCGCATGGGTGAGCACCACCGCGTCGACCTGCGAGAAGTCGATGCGCGGCGCCACGGCGTTGCGCGCCTCGTCGGCGGGCGTGCCTTGGA
>JBJTOV010000128.1:0-6015 GCA_046074745.1 Planctomycetota bacterium
CTCGGGTGCCCGCAGGCTTCCGCCTCCGGGGGGGGTTGAGTGCGTGTTCGTTGGACTCCCCCGCCCGGGGTTCCGCACCCAAGCGTGGTGCGGGCACCCAAGCATCGTGTCGGTCGGGCACTCACGCATCGTGCGGCACGGGCGCCCGAGGATTCGGTGGATCAAGAGGGCTGCTCTCATCGCGCTTCGCAGGAACTTGATCACCCGATCGAGCGCAGTTGCCTCATCGTGCGCCTGCGTCGATCCATCGCGCGGCGCCCGCGCGTTCGATGCGTGCACGCGTGGCGGGGAAGGCGGCGAGGATCCGTCGCGCCGCGTCGGCATCGGGGGCGAGCGCGAGCGCGGTGCCGAGCGCGTCGACCGAGCAGTCGAGCGGGCCGACCACCGTGACCTGCGCGAGCGCCGTCGCGCCGAGACCCGTGCGGGGGTCGACGATGTGCGCGTAGCGGGTGCCTTCGATCTCGACGAACTGCTCCGAGCCGCCCGAAGTGCTCACCGCGGCTTTCGAGACCTCGACCACTTCGCGCTGGCCACTTGCCGACTCGGGCACGATCTCGACCGACCACGCCACGCGGCCGCGCGGCGGATCCCCCGCGGCGATGTCGCCCGCCACCGCCACCAGCGCGCGCGGGCAGCCGTTCGCGCGCAGCACCTCGAGCGCCTTCAGCGCTCCGTACCCCTTGCCGATCCCGCCGAAATCGAGCCGCACGCACGCGTCATCGCGGACGAGCGCATCGCCCTCGACGCGCAGCCGGCGGTATCCGACGCATGCCCGCGCCTCGGCCAGCGCGGGCTCGGGCGCGAGACCTCCCGCGCGCCGCGCCGTGCGCCAGAGCCGCACGAGCGGCGCCACCGTCGGGTCGAACAGCCCGTCCGACGCGCGCGCCACCTCGAGCGCGCGCCGCGTCACATCGCGGAGGTCCGCCGACGCGGCCACGCGCAGCGCCTGCGAGGCGTTGAACTTCCCGACCTCGCTCGACGCGCGCCAGTCGGTCAGCACCTCCTCGATGCGGTCGAGCTCGAGTTGCGCCGCCCTCGCCGCCTCCCGCGCCTTCGCGGCGTCGGGCTCGTCCACGGTGATCTCGATCTCGCATCCCATCGCCGTTCCAACGAACCGATGGAGCGTTGCGGCCTCCGCGCGCGCGCGGTCGGGCGCCTCGCACGAAACGACGCTCGCCGCGCCTCCGAGAAGCGCGGCGAGCAGCGTGGCTGCGGTGATCGTCCCGCGCATCTCAGCGCGCAGCGGCGGGAGCCTTCTGCGCCAGCCACCACGGCTTTCCGATGTGGCAGCCGCGGTCGGGGTTCTTCTCGAGGTAGTCCTGGTGGTACTGCTCGGCGGCGAAGAACTTCTTGGCGGGCTCGATCTCGGTCACGATCTTGCGGCCGTTGAAGAGCGACTTCGCCGCGAGCTCCGCCACATACGCCTTCGCCTCGGCCTCCTGCGCGGCGCCCACGGTGTACAGGCCCGAGCGGTACTGCGTGCCGTAGTCGGGGCCCTGGCGGTTGAGCTGCGTCGGGTCATGCATCTCGAAGAAGCCCTGCAGCAGCTGGCGGTAGGTGATGCGCGACGGGTCGTACACGACCTTCACCACCTCGGCGTGGCCCTTGAAGCCCTCGGGCTTGCGCGAGGCGGCGATGTCGTCCTGCTCGCACACATCCTTGTAGGTCGGGTTGTCGGTCGAGCCCTGCATGTAGCCGCTCTCCGCGCTGATCACGCCGGGCGCCTGCTGGAAGTAGTGCTCGATGCCCCAGAAGCAGCCGCCCGCGAAGTACGCCGATTCGGTCTTCACGGGGCTCGACTCGGGCGGCATCGTCTCGGACTTCTCGTAGAACTTGAGCGACGCGCCGTTCAGGCAGAACCGCAGGCCCGTCGGCGCAGGGCCGTCGTCGAACACATGCCCGAGGTGCGAGTCGCAGCGCGCGCAGTTGATCTCGATGCGCTGCATTCCGTGCGAGTTGTCCTCGCGGCCCGCCACATGCTCGCGGTCGAAGGTGGTGTAGAAGCTCGGCCAGCCCGTGCCAGAGTTGAACTTGTTCGCGCTTGCGAAGAGCGGAAGCCCGCACACCACGCAGCAGTAGGTTCCGTCCTTCTTGTTGTCGAGCAGCGTGCCGCAGAACGCGGGCTCGGTGCCGGCCTTCTGCGTGATGCGGTAGGTCTCGGGATCGAGCTTCTTGGCAAGCTCCGCAACCGCCTCGCGGCTGTACGGGGTGATGTCGTAGCCGCTGCGGGAGTACTTCTTGGTCGCCGCGGTGGTCGACGCAGTGGTGGATACGGTGTCGGACACGGTGGTCTGTTCCTTTGAGGGTGCTTCCTTCTCGCCGCCGGACTGATCGGCCGGGGCTGCGGGCGCAGACGGCGGTTCGGGCGTGTAGTGCGCGGTCACGGCGACCGATCCGACGGGCGCCGCCGAGAAGCCGCCGCCCGCCCCCATCATGCTGCCTGCCGAAAGCACGAGTGCAGCAGGGGCGGCGATCAACGCGAGGAGCAGAAGTGAGATGGTGATGCGCATGGGGGTCGGCCTACGGGTGCGTGGCTTCGCAGGTTCGTGCGCCTGCGATGCAGCGATTGCGGCAAGTGGGCCCGGCGGGAATCGAACCCACACGCCTTGCGGCCGCAGATTTTAAGTCCGCTGCGTCTGCCAGTTTCGCCACGGGCCCGCGGGGATGGTACCCGCAGCCCGGAGGATTCCGTGCGCGGTCCCGATGCCGCTTTCCCGCGCCTGCTTCCTCGCGCCCGCTCTCAGTGCTTCTTCTCGAGATGGCCGCCGAAGGCAAACCGCTGGGCGCTGATCACCTTGTTCATGAACTCGTCGTTGCCGCGCGAGCTGAAGCGCGCGAACAGCGCCGCCGCCAGCACGGGAACGGGCACGCCTTCGTCGTTCGCGGCGGCAAGCGTCCAGCGGCCTTCGCCCGAGTCGCTCACGCGGCCTCCGAACTGGGCGAGCGACGGATCGTTCGCCATCGCCTGCGCGGTCAGGTCGAGCAGCCACGATCCGACCACGCTTCCGCGGCGCCAGAGCTCGGTGATGGCCGCGAGGTCAAAGTCGTACTGGTAGTGCTCGGGGTGGCGGAGCGGGGTGGTCTCCGCGTCCTTCTCGTAGGCGTGCTTGCCGATGTCGGCGTGCTTCAGCACATTCAGGCCCTCGGCGTACGCGCACATCAGGCCGTACTCGATGCCGTTGTGGACCATCTTCACGAAGTGGCCCGCGCCCGTCGGGCCGCAGTGCAGGTATCCGCGCTCGGCGGTGCCAAGGCCCGCGGCGTTCGGGTTGCGCGAGATCGTGCCAAGACCCGGCGCGAGCGTGGCGAACGCGCCGTCGAGCCGCCCAACCGCTGCGGCGTCGCCGCCGATCATCAGGCAGTAGCCGCGCTTGAGGCCCCACACGCCGCCCGACACGCCGACATCGAGGTAGTGGACACCCTTCGCGGCAAGGTCCTTCGAGCGGCGGATGTCGTCGATGTAGTGGCTGTTGCCGCCGTCGATCAGGCAGTCGTCCTTCGAGAGGTGCGGCACGAGCGCCTCGATGGTCTGGTCGACGAACGCAACCGGCAGCATCAGCCACACATGGCGGGGCCCGCTCAGCTTCGCGCACGCGTCGGCCAGGCTGCTCGCGGGCGTGGCGCCCTCGGCGGCGAGCGCCTTCACGGCGTCGGCGTTCACATCGAACACCACGACCGAATGGCCGCCCTTCAGAAGACGGCGGACCATGTTCGCGCCCATGCGCCCGAGACCAATCATCGCGATCTGCATGATTGGGAATGTATCGGCGTCGCGCGCGGGCGGGGTTCACGCCAAGCGCGCGGTTCAGGCGCCGTTCAGCCCTGTTCGGCCGCTTCGCCCGTGATCTCGGCCGCCAGCCATCGGGCGAATTCCCCCTTCGGCATGCGCGGCGCGGGCGGCAGTCGTCGCCCCGCGCGGGTGAACAGCGTTCCCGCGATGTCGGGCGACTCCATGGTCTCGAGCGGGTTGGCGACGATGCCCCACAGGTCCTTGCGCGCCAGCTTGTCGAGCGCCGAGCTTTCAAGGCGCTCCGCAGGCTCGAGCGCGAAGCCCACCACGCGCGCGCCGCTCCGCCGCATGGCGTGTGTCGCCGCCAAGAGGTCGGGCACGGGCTCGAGCTCGAGGGCGAGCGTTTCCGCGGTGCGGCGCAGCTTGCCAGCGGCGGCGACGCGCGGCCGATAGTCGGCCACTGCGGCGGCCATCACCACGAGGTCGAACTCGCCGAGGCGCGCGCGCATCAGTTCCTCAAGGTCCGCCGCGGTTCGGAAGCGGACGACCTCGATGGGCGCGGCGCCTTCCGTGCAGAAGCGCGCGCCGGGAAGCGGAACCCTCACAGGCCCAAGCGCAAGCGTCACGGCGACACCCCGCGCAGCCAGCGCCTCGGCAATCGCAATGCCCATGCGTCCCGACGAGCGGTTCCCCACGAAGCGGACCTCGTCGATCGGCTCCTCGGTCGGCCCCGCGGTGACCAGGGCCTTGATGGGTTGGGGGGTTCCGTCGGGCATCTTCGGGCGATCGTGTGCGGAAACGGGGGGAACGGCTCGGAAGTCGCGTGCGAATCGATGCTTGCGGTCCGCCCCGCAGGCTGCGATACTACGAGACTCCGCCCAGTGCGGTCGACCCCAGACCTTGGAGACGCGATTTTGGCACGCAAGACCCGCAAGAAGATTGGTGAGATCCTTGTCGAGATGGGCGTGGTCGGGGCCGACCAGGTCAGCGCCGCCGTCGAGACCGCGAAGTCCTCGGGGAAGCGCACGGGCGAGGTCCTGGTCGAGGAAGGCGCCTGCAAGGAGACCGATGTCGCCAAGGCGCTGGCCGCCCAGTACGGGGCCGAGTTCCTGAACTTCGAGAAGCCCGAGACCCTGACCAAGGTCAACCGCGGCCTCCTGAAGGAGGAACTGCAGAAGAAGTACTCGGTCGTCCCGATGCGCAAGGAGGCCGGGCGACTGGTCATCTGCGTGCACGACCCGCTCGAGATCGAGTCGTTCGACCTGATCGGCATGATGGTGAACTCGCGCGTCGAGATCGGCGGCGTGGCTCCCCGCGGGCAGATCATGGAGTTCCTGTCGGGCGAGGCGTCGGGCCCGCAGTTCAAGAAGCAGCTGCTCACCGATTCGCTCGACCGCACCGTCGACCGCTCGACCGACCGCTCCACCGACCGTTCCACCGACCGCTCCGTCGACCGCGACGCGGTGCAGGAGGCGGGCACGGTCAAGCTGATCGACCGCATGATCGTCGAGGCCGTCACGGGCCGCGCGAGCGACATCCACATCGAGCCGCGCAAGGACAAGGTGATCGTCCGATTCCGCATCGACGGCGTGTGCATCGTGCGCGACGAGCTGCCGAAGTCGATGCAGAACCAGCTGCTCGCCCGCGTGAAGCTGATGGCGGGCGTGAACATCGCCGAGCGCCGTATCCCGCAGGACGGCCGCATCAAGATGACGATCGAGGACAATACCGTCGACTTCCGCTTCTCGGCGTGCCCCGCCGTGCACTGCGAGAGCGTGGTGCTGCGAATCCTCCGCCCGGACAGCGCGCGCATCGGCCTGCAGGGCCTTGGTTTCGAGGCCGACAACCTCGCGGCGTTCAACCGCATCATCCGCCGTCCGAACGGCATCTTCCTGGTCACGGGCCCGACCGGCTCGGGCAAGACGACCACGCTGTACTCGGCGCTCAACGACCTCAACACCACCGACCGCAAGATCATCACGGCCGAGGACCCCGTCGAGTACGCCTTCAAGGGCATCAACCAGGTCCAGGTGCGCGAGCACATCGGCCTGACCTTCGCGGCCGTCCTCCGCTCGATGCTGCGCCAGGCGCCGAACATCATCCTCGTCGGCGAGATCCGCGACCGCGAGGTCGCCGACATCGCCATCCAGGCGGCGCTCACCGGCCACATGGTGTTCTCGACGCTGCACACCAACGACGCGCCGAGCGCGATCACCCGCCTCATCGACATGGGCGTCAAGCCCTTCCTCGTGGCGAGCTCGATCCAGGCGGTCATGGGCCAGCGC
>JBJTOV010000129.1:0-6517 GCA_046074745.1 Planctomycetota bacterium
TGCGCTCGCGCACCTCGGCGCCGTGCCTGCGGACATCGAGGCCCGCGACCTCGAGTTCGCCCGCGTCAGGCACCAGCACGCCCGCCACCATGCGGATGGTCGTCGTCTTGCCCGCGCCGTTTGGGCCAAGCACGCCGCAGACGCCGCGGGCGGGCAGCTCGAACGAAACCCCGCGCACCGCATGGGTGCGGCCGAACGACTTGGTCACGCCAAGCGCGCGAACGCCATGCATCGCGGCCCCGCCGGCAGGCGCACGGGTCGGTTGGTCCGTCAGCTGGTTCATCGAAGGTCCATCCGTGGTTTCGCCCGCGCCTGCGCCCGCACCCGCTCCCATGGCGCGGCTCCCGCCTGCGGCGCCGCCGCCGCGCCGGCGGCCGCACCGAACGCCGCGCGCGCCTCCGCGCCCGCATCAATCGCCCGTGCTCCATGGGCGAGGCCCGAGTGTAACCCGACCGCGGGATCGCTTCAGGATGGCGTCGGCTTCAGGCCACCCGCGGCGCGCGCCGAAACTACACTGCGCGAGCACGGACGCCCCGATGGCCACGGAAGAACCAACGCCCGACGCCAAACCCGCCCTCGGCGGAGGCTTCACCTACGAGGTGCGCGGTCCACGCGCGCTGAACGACAGCGAGCGCGCGGCGCTCGCGGCCTTCGCGGTCACCGAGCGCATCGCCGCCCTGCCGCTCACCGAGCCCGCCGCGCGGGCGCTCGACATGCTCGGCGAAGGCGTAGGCATCGTCGAGGCGAGCGGCGAGATCGTCTGGATGAACCAGGGCCTGTCGCGGCAGAGCCCCGAGACCATGCGGCGCTTCGCCGACGCCTGCACGGTGTCGATCGGCGCGTGGCGGCGATCGAAGGCGGTCACCGCCACGCTGCGGGCGAGCTTCCGTTCGAACGGCCGCTGGTACGAGGCGGTCATGACACCCATGCGCACGGCAGCCGCGGGCGACGCCGAGATCAACGCGTCGGTGGCCCTGCTGGTCGACGCCACCGCGGCGCGGCGCGTGCAGGACCGTCTCGACGCGATCGACCAGGCGGGCGTGGAGCTCCTTCAGTTCGACGCCGACACGGTGCGGTCGATGAACGCCGCCGAACGCCTGCGCATGCTCGAGGGCCGCGTGGTGGCCGCCACCCGCAGCGTGCTTGGATTCGACCACTTCGAGTACCGCATCACCGAGCCGCGCACCTCGCAGCTCGAGCTGGTGTTCTGCTCGGGCATGGTGCCGCTCGGAATCGGCGAACGCATCTACGCGCGCGCCGAGGGCAACGGCATCTGCGGCCTCGTCGCGGCGACGGGCGAGAGCATGCTGTGCGCCGATGTGGCGCACGAGCCCCGCTACCTGCACGGGCTGCCGGGCGCGGCGAGCGCGCTCACGGTGCCGCTGAGGCTCATGACCGCGTGGTCGGCGTGCTCAACGCCGAGAGCACCGAGCGCGGCCACTTCGATGACGAGGACAGGATCGGCGCCGAGCTCCTCGGACGCTATGTCGCGCTCTCGCTCAACATCCTCGACATGCTGGTGGCCGAGCGCTGCGAGACCAACCGCACCATCGCGGGCAACATCGGCCGCGAGGCCGCGAGCCCCCTCGAGGCGATCGCGGTCGACGCGCGCCGCCTGCTCGAGTCGGCGAAGGATCCGGAGACCACCGCGCTGGCGCAGCGCCTGATCGAGAACGCCGCCGAAGTGGACGACCGCGTGCGCAACGCGACGCGCGGACCGCGCGGGGTGCTCGGCGCCGACAGCTTCCTGCGCGAGGGCACGCGCGACCCCGTGTTCGCGGGCAAGCGCGTGCTCGTCGCCGACGACGAGTCGACCATCCGCCACACCGTGCGCGCCGTTCTCGAGCAGCAGGGCTGCGTGGTGTCCGACTTCGGCGACGGCCTGAACGCGATCCGCGCCATCGAGGCGGCGGCCGCGGAAGGCCGACCGTTCGATCTCGTGGTCAGCGATGTGCGCATGCCCGACGCGAACGGCTACGAGGTGTTCAAGGCCGCGAAGGACGCCACGCCTGCGACGCATGTGATCCTGATGACGGGCTTCGGCTACGACCCGAACCACTCGATCGGGCGCTCGAGCCAGGAAGGCCTGCACTGCTTCCTGTTCAAGCCGTTCCAGGTGTCGCAGCTGCTCGACGAATCACGGCGCGCGCTGCAGGAGCGCTGAGCGCGGCGAACTGAATCACGCGCGGTGCGCCACCAGCACGCGGTCAAGCCCCTCGCCATCGCGCGCCACCTCCACGCTGCGCCACGCGCGTCCCGCGAAGAGCGCCATCGCCGGATCACGGTGCTTCCAGCCGATCTCGACCAGCACCAGCCCACCTGGCCGTGTGCGCCGCTCGGCTTCCGCCGCAAGTCGGCGGACGAAGTCGAGGCCGTCGCGCCCGCCGCGCAGCGCCGAGGCGGGCTCGTAGTCGCGCACATTCCTGTCAAGCGCCGCGTACTCGTCGTCGGTTACATACGGTGGATTCGAAAGGACGAGGTCGAAGGTCTCGTCGCCGCGCAGCGCGCTCCAGAGGTCGCCCGTGCGGAAGTCGATCGCCGCACCAAGGCGCGCGGCGTTGCGCTGGGCAAGCGCCACGGCTTCGGGCACGAGATCGGTGGCAACCATCGTGTGCGGCGCAGCCGCCGCGTGCTCGCCCGTCGCGGCGCCGGCCGCCTCGCCGATCTGCACGACCGGTAGCGCGGAAGCCGCCGCGCCCGCGGCACCCCCGAGCGGCCTGCACCCCGCGTCCGACGGCCTCAGCACCGCGCGCATGCCGAGCGCCACCGACACCGCGATGCAGCCCGTTCCCGTGCACAGGTCGAGGGCGCGCAGCCCGCCCGCGCGGCGCTCCTCGGGCAGCGAACGGCACCACGCAAGCGCGTGCTCGACCAGCGCCTCGGTGCACGGACGCGGAATCAGCGTGCAGGGCGCGACCTCGAAATCGCGGCCGAGGAACGGCCAGCGCCCAACCAGGAACTGCACGGGCTCATGGCGCCCCGCGCGCGCGACCAGCGCGCGGAACCGCGCGAGTTCATCCGCCGACGGCTCGCGGTCGGGCTCCATGTAGAGGCGCATGCGCTCGACGCCAAGCGTGTCGGCGAGCAGGATCTCGGCGATCGCGCGCGGGCTGTCGACCTCTCGCTCCTTCAGGAAGCCCGTCACCCACGCGAGCAGCGTCCGAACCGTCCACGACGCCTGGCCCGCCGCCGTCGATGCCGAGGCGGTAGACGCCGTCGCCGCCGAACCGCCCGCATTCGCCGAAGTTCCGCCCGAGCCTGCTGCCGTCATCGAAGCCTCCCTGCAGTTCCAACAAGCGCCTTCCGAAGTCTGCCGCCCGCGGTCCACTCACGCGCGGTCCATCCCCGCGCGGACCGTCCACAATCGACCCATCGATCGTTCCACCCGCGATCACCCCTCCGACGAACGGCATCCTACGGCCACCAGAGCCGCACCCTTCGCGGACCAACGCATTTCCTGCACTCCCGCCGCACCTTCTCACCGCCCACGGAAACTCCACGAAACCCGAACCATGCCCCGCGCCTTGTCCCCTCCCCACGCGGGCGGGTCGGATACCATGCGCCCCCTTCGAAGCGCCCTGCCGGCCCCACGACGCCATGACCACCGCCACACCCGAACTCCTCTCGTCCGTCGCCGCCGAAGCGACCGCCCGCGGCGTGTTCGCCAAGGTCGAGACCATGGCCGACCGCGTGCGCTGCCACGCCAAGGACTGCCCCGAGCCCGCGTGGTACGAACTGGCGGCGACTCCCGCAGGCCTGATGGTGCGCTTCGCCACGCCCGACCGCTGGCTCAGCGAGTCGATCGAGAGCGACCTGATGCACTTCGGCGACCCGATCGAGGAGCTGGTCGAGGAGGAACTCGCGGAGCTCGGGTGGCGCGGCAAGGTTCCCACCGTCAAGCACTTCCGCAGCGACGACCGCCTGTACACCTTCGAGAACCTGCTGCCCGAAGGCGACGCGAAGCTGGCTGCGACCTTCCTGTTCGCCTACGAGGCCGCCTTCCGCCAGCTCGGCGATGTCGGCGGCGAAGACGACGAGTGACGCAGTCCGTGAGAAGGGATCGCTGAAGGGATGGCTGTGAAGGTCCTCATGCTCGGCTGGGAGTTCCCCCCGTTCATCACGGGCGGCCTCGGCACGGCCTGCTACGGCCTTACCAAGGCGCTCGAGCGACAGGGCGTGGATGTCACCTTCGTGCTCCCGAAGTCGGTGAGCGCCGAGATGGCGTCGCATGTGCGGCTGGTCACGCCGGGCGCGGTGGTCGAGCGCTCGAACGGCCGCATCCCCACGCCTTCCGCACCGACGCCGCCCGCGAAGATCACCGAGCCGTCGAAGGAAGCGCCCGCCTATGTGCCGCCGAAGCCTGCGCTGCTCGCCGCGCCCGGCGACATGACGGTCGACGAGCGCGAGACCTGGACGCGCATCGTGGCCGAGTTCGAGACCACGAAGTTCATCACGATTCCTGGCGACTACCCCGCCGTCTACGACTCCGCCGAGCCCGCGCCGTCGCGCGTCGAGGAGAGCGTGCGCATGATGCGCGAGGCAGGCTGGAGCATCGAGCGCATCCGCACGCTCGCCAAGGCGGGCGCCTTCCCCGAGTTCACGCGCGATCCCGTCGACCACGCCGTCGCCACCGCGCTTCCCGAGACGGCCAGCCGCCCGAAGGCTGCCCTGTCCGCCGCCGCGGCCGACGCCGCCGACTACTCTGGCGACCTCCTCGGCGCCGCCGACCGCTACGCCCGCTTCGCCGCCGAGGCCACGCGCGGCATGCAGTTCGATGTGATCCACGCGCACGACTGGCTCACCTACCCCGCGGGCCTCGCCATCTCGAAGCTCTCGGGCAAGCCGCTCGTCGTGCATGTCCACTCGACCGAGTTCGACCGCTCGGGCGAGCACCCGAACCAGCAGGTCTACAACATCGAGCGCCGCGGCATGCACGGCTGCACGCGCGCGATCGCGGTGAGCATGCTCACCAAGAATGTCTGCATCAACCGCTACGGCGTGGCGGGCCCGAAGATCGATGTCGTCTACAACGGCGTCGACCTGAACCCGATCGACGCAGGCATCCAGCCCATCCACTCGAAGGACAAGATCGTCCTCTACTTCGGCCGCATCACGCTGCAGAAGGGCCCCGAGTACTTCATCCACGCCGCGAAGAAGGTTCTCGAGTACATGGACGATGTGAAGTTCGTCGTCGCGGGCTCGGGCGATCAGGCGCAGCGCATGATCGAGCTCGCCGCCAGCCTCGGCATCGGCAACAAGGTGCTGTTCACGGGCTTCCTGCGCGGGCGCGACATCGCGCGCGTGTTCTCGATGGCCGACCTCTATGTCATGCCGAGCGTGAGCGAGCCGTTCGGCATCGCGCCGCTCGAGGCGATGAGCCACAATGTGCCCGTCCTGATCTCGAAGTCGAGCGGCGTGAGCGAGGTGCTGATGCACGCGCTCAAGGTCGATTTCTGGGACATCGAGGACATGGCCGACAAGATCATCGCGGTGCTGAAGCGGCCGCACCTGTCGCAGCAGCTCGTCGAGCACGGATCGTTCGAGATCCGCGGCATCAACTGGGACGGCGCCGCCATCCGCACCGCCCGCGTGTACGAGCGCGCCATCGCCGCGTCGGGCGGACGCAGCAGCTACTAGGCGAGGCCGAACGCGGCCGGGCGCGGCCGCGCGCCGAACCCCCGCTTTCCGCGCCGTTTCACGCGCCCGCCCTTGCGGGCCGTGGATCTATACTGCGCCCCTCCATGGCGCTGTTTTTCAAGTCGAAGAAGCCCGCTCCCGCCACGCCTCCCGCCGCCGCGACCGCGCGCGACGAAGGCGTGACCGCCGCACCCGCCGACCCCGCCGCCGAGGCGCGCACGCTCGCGATCGGCGCCGACTTCCTCGCGCGCGCGCGGAACGCGAAGACCTCGATGCTCGCCGTGTGGAGCGAGGGACTGATGGACTGGGCCATGAAGGACGAGGCCTTCAAGGTGCAGATCTTCCGCTTCGTCGACTGCTTCCCCACGCTCAGGGACAACGACGCGGTCTACGACCACCTGACCGACTACCTGGCGCAGCCGGGCGTCACGCCGCCGCCGTTCGTGGCCACCGCGCTCAAGGCGGGCGCGGTGATGAAGGGCGTGGTCACCAAGACGATGTCGTCGCAGATCACGGGCATGGCGCAGAAGTTCATCGCGGGCACCGACGCCGCGACCGCGCTGCCGACCCTTCGCAGGATCTGGGATTCGGGGCTCTGCTTCTCGGTCGACCTGCTCGGCGAGGCGTGCGTCAGCGACGAGGAGGCCGAGGCCTACCGCCGCAAGTACCTCGATCTGATCGAGAACCTGCCGCAGACCGTGGCGTCGTGGGCGGGCAACCCGCGCCTCGAGAGCGACCACCTCGGCGCGATCCCGCGCACGAATGTCTCGATCAAGATCAGCTCGCTCTCGGCGCGCGTCGACCCGATCGACACCGAGGGCTCGATCCGCGGCCTGCTCGAGAACATCGGGCCGATCCTCGAGGCCGCGAAGAAGAAGGG
>JBJTOV010000130.1:0-5280 GCA_046074745.1 Planctomycetota bacterium
CCCCGCCGCCGCTCAAGCCAATTCGTCCATGAATCGGCTGCCGAAGGCCGATGGGGCGGCTTCCCACCCCGCGCGGCCAACGCGACGGGCTGCGGCCGTTGAAAAGCACGGCCGAACGCCGATGATTTCGGGCGATCGCCCCGCCGCCCTCAAACACCCGACGCCGCATGACCCCGAGCCCCCGACCGAGCAGCATCCTGGTGACCGGCGCCGCGGGCTACATCGGGTCGCACGCCGCGCTGCGGCTCCTCGACCTCGGGCACCGGGTGACGGGCATCGACAACCTCGACCGGGGCAACCGCGGCGCCATCGCCGCGCTCGAGGCGGCGGGCCGCGGCCGCTTCGCCTTCCATCGCCTCGATGTGCTCGACCGCCGCGCGGTCGCCGAGGCGCTGCGTGCGGCGCAGGCGTCGGCGGTGCTTCATTTCGCGGGGCTCGCGTATGTGGGCGAGAGCGTGGAGCGGCCGCTCGACTACTTCCGGGTGAACACCGCCGGTGGCCTCGCGCTGCTCGGCGCGATGCGCGACGCAGGCGTGCGACGCATCGTGTTCTCCTCGACCTGCGCCACCTACGGCGAGCCCGCGCCGCACCTCGTGCCGATCGCCGAAAGCGTGCCGCAGGCGCCGATCAACCCGTACGGGCGTTCGAAGCTGCAGTTCGAGGAGATCCTGCGCGCCGAGTGCGCGGCGCCCTGCGATGCGCCGCTCGCAGCCGTCGCGCTGCGCTACTTCAATGTCGCGGGCGCCGATCTCGAGGGCCGCCTCGGCGAGGACCATCGCCCCGAGTCGCATCTCATTCCGATCTGCCTGCAGGTGGCGCTTGGCCAGCGCGCGCACATCGCCGTGTTCGGCGACGACTACCCGACGCCGGACGGCACCTGCATCCGCGACTATGTGCATGTCGACGACCTCGTCGAGGCGCATGTCGCCGCGCTGCCCGCGCTGACGCCGGGCTCGTTCCGAGCGTGGAATGTCGGCATCGGGCGCGGACACTCGGTGCGCGAGGTCATCGAGGCCTGCCGCCGCGTCACAGGACACGCGATTCCGACCGTCGCGGGCGCGCGGCGCGCGGGCGACCCGCCGCGGCTGTGCGCCGACTCCACCGCCATCATGCGCGACCTCGGCTGGCGCCCGCGCCATGTCGATCTCGACGCCACGGTGGCGAGCGCGTGGCGCTGGATGAAGGCGCATCCCGACGGATACCCGCGCTGAGCGATCGGCGGCGAATTCGCGGCCGCGAACCCGCGCGACGGTCAGAACTCCCACGAAATCCCGAGCGACGCCGCGAGGGCGTCGATGCCCGGGTTCTCGAACGATGTCTGTGCGTTCGAGAAGTGGAGCCAGCCGACCTGCGCGGCAAGCCGCGCGCCGCCGCCGAGGTCGACCGTCGCGCCGAACGACGCGCGCGGCGTGAAGTTGAACGAGCTTCCGTCCGCGGGAACATCGCCGTCGAAGGCGGCCAGGCCGCAGCCCGCCTCGGCGAAGAGCGTGAAGCGCTCCTCGACCGCGAAGTGCCAGCGCACGCGCACGCCCGCGCCGCCGCCGAGCGCGTCGTCGGCATCCTGCGACACCGACAGCGCCTCGCCGAACACGCCGAACGACACATGGTCGGCCACGAACCAGTCGACGCCCGCGTTCACGAGCACGATCTCGGTTCCATCGAAGTCGTCGGCCAAGCCGACCACCGCGGACCACGCCGCCGTGTCGGCCTGCGCGAACGCGGGTTCACCCGCAGGCCCTTCGGCGGCATCGCCGTCGAGCGCGAGCCGGAAACCCTCGGCGTGCGCCGCGTGCGCGAGGGCCAGCGCGGCGAGCGAAGCAAGCATGGAGACGGCGACCTTCATGCGCGGATGCTACCGCGACGCACCCGACAGCCTGCGCGCGATCGCGTGGTTGATCGCCGTGTTCGCCTTGGGAAACTCGAGCGCCAGGAAGTCGGAGAGCGCGAGCCAGCGGACCTCGGCCGTGCCCCGCGCGACGGGCGATGCCGACGGCAGCGCCTCGGCGATGAACGCGTGGATCCGCACCGTGCGCTCGCGCGACAGTCCTTCGTCGGTGTGGGTGACCACGAGCAGCGGCTCGCACGGCGCCGCGAGCTGATCTCTCGACACGCCGACCTCCTCGTCGAGCTCGCGCAGGGCGGCGGCCGCTGGCTCTTCGCCGGCGTCGATCTTGCCGCCCGCGAGTTCCCAGAGCCCCCCGCGGATCGCGCCCTTCGCCCGACGGCCGACGAGGAGTTCGGCGGCACCCGAGGCGCTTGATCGCCACAAGGCGACCACGGCGACCTCGACCGCCGCACCCGAGACGGCCTGCCCGGCCCCGACCTGGTCCGCGCGTGACGACCGAGAATCAACGGCCTGGGGGTCCTTGCTCATAAGTCGATTCAAAGAAGGGATTTGCAGAATCGCAGTGACTTCACGGCCTCGGCCGAGTTCCCGTTGACCTGAGGGCTCCACCGTAGGTACCCTCGACACAGGTCAGGCGGCGCAGGCCGCGATGACCATCGAACATATCCTCGGCGCCACGCGATGCGATGCCGACCAAAGGCCATGCCGGCGAACGGCACGCGAACTTGGTCGGACGAACTTGGCCGTCGTCCGAGGAGCACAGACATCGCGGCTCTTCGTGAGCTGCGATCCACCGTCCGGAGCGAGTCGGAGCGCGCCGGACGGTGCTTTTTTTGACCTATTCGACGGTCCGCACTGGCGCCGCAGCGCCCTGCCGCATCGACTCCGCGCGCCGCAACAGCGCCTCCTCGGAGTCGTTGCGCACGACCAGCGCGAAGCGCCAGCGCGTCTCGCTGCGCGACACGCCCGGCGAGATCTCGACGAAGAGATCGGCGGGCACGAAATCCCACCCCGCGGGCGTGGTGCGGGCGCTCGTGACGAGCGTCTCGTAGCCGTCCTTCTCGATGCGGATGTCGTACTCGCCGTGGTGCAGGATGGCGACATCGACGGGGGTGCGGCCGACCTGCGCGTCGTTCATCCAGACCAGCGCGCCCGACGGCTCGGTCTCGATGAACACGCGGCGCTCCACGCAGCCCGCGGCGGCGGCGATCGCGATGACGGAAGCGGCGGCTGCGGTGCTGCGCATGGTCAGTCGAACTCCATGTTCAGTTCAGTCGAACTCCACGGTCAGTCGAACTCATCGCCGCGGAAGGTCGACGCAAGGTACGCCTCGCGCACCGCGGCGTCGTTGATGATCTCGCGCGGGGTTCCCTCGCGCAGATTGCGGCCCTCGTGCACGATGTACGCGCGGTCGCAGATGCGCAGCGTCTGCTGCACATTGTGGTCGGTGACCAGCATGGCGATGCCCGCGTCGGCAAGGCGGCGAACCTCGCCCTGCAGCTCCTCGACGGTGTGCGGATCGACCGCCGCGAACGGCTCGTCGAGCAGCATCAGGCGCGGCCGCGTGACCAGCGCGCGCGCGATCTCGAGCCTGCGCCGCTCGCCGCCCGAGCAGGTGCGCGCCTCGTCCTTCGCCTTGTGCACGAGCCCGAACTGCTCGAGCAGCTCGCGCGCACGCTCGCGGCACTGCGTGCGCGACAGCGCCTGCGTCTCGAGGATCGCGATCAGGTTCTCCTCGCAGGTCAGGCGCTGGAACACGCTTGGTTCCTGCGACAGGTAGCCCATGCCCGCGAGCGCGTGGCGGTACATCGGCTCGTGCGTGACATCCTTGCCGTTGAAGGCGACCGTTCCGCCTTCGGGCGTGATCATGCCGATCGCCATGCGGAAGGATGTGGTCTTGCCCGCGCCGTTCCGGCCGAGCAGCCCCACCACCTCGCCCGCGTTCACCTCGAACGAGACGCCGTCGACGACCTTGCGGCCGTTGTAGCTCTTGACCAGATTGCGTGCCTCGAGAAGCGCCACGCGCGGAGTGTACCGCGGCGCGAAGCGCGGGTGCTCGCCTACTTCGCGCCCTGCGGCTCGCGCGCGGCGCCGTCCCGCGCGCCACGCAGGCGGATGGTGACGCGGTCGATGCGCGTCGGGCCCGCGGCGGCGATCTCGAATACCGCCTCGGGCAGCTCGTCGAACTCGCCGCGCTCGGGCACACGGCCGAAGCGGTCGAGCAGGAACCCCGCCACCGTGTCGAAATCGCCGTCCTCGGGGAGCGACAGGCCCAGCCGCTCGTTCACCTCGGTGATCGGCACGCGGCCGTCGGCCTCGAACACGCCCTCGCCGCTTTCGACGAGCGCCGGGGGCAGTTCGTCGGCGGGCTCGTGCTCGTCGTGGATCTCGCCCACGATCTCCTCGAGCACATCCTCGATGGTGCACAGGCCCGAGGTTCCGCCGTACTCGTCGACGACGACCGCCATGTGGACCTCGCTCTGCTGGAAGTCGCGCAGGAGCTCGCCCACGGGCTTGGTCTCGGGCACGCGCAGCGGCTCGCGCAGGAGCGACTTCATGCGGAATCCGTCGGCGGGGCCACCGAAGTAGCGCACGAGGTCGCGCACATAGAGGATGCCCACGATCTCGTCGAGGCTTTCCGAGTAGACGGGGATGCGCGAGTGGCCGATGGCGGCGATCTGCTCGCGCACCGAGGCGAGATCGTCGGTGATCTCGATCGCCTCGATGTCGGTGCGCGGGGTCATCACGCTCGCCACGGTGGTCTGTCCGAACACGACCGCGCGCTGGAGGAGCGTCGCCGCCACGGGGTCGATGTCCCCCTCGCGCTTGCGGTCCTCGATCGAGTGGATGAGCTCCTCGCCCGTCTCGTCCTCGCGCAGATTGGCTCCCGACAGGCGGCGCACGACCTCGTCGACGAATCCGACCGCCGCGAGCAGCGGACCGACCACGACCAGCGTGATCCGGATGAACGGAAGGCTGGTGGCGATCGTCGCGTAGGTGGCGTGGCGGGCGATGGCCGACGACAGCACGCTCGTGAAGAGCCACACGAGCGCGACGGAAACGCCCGCGGTGGCCGCGAGCCCGCTGAAGGTGATGCGCAACGCCTCGCCGAAACCTTCGAACGCGACGAGCACCGCGGCGAACAGCGCCACGCGGCCGAGGGTGCGGAAGAAGGCCACCGCGTGCGAGGCCTCCTGCATGCGCGCCAGGATCCAGCCGCCGCGATCGAGCATGCCGCGCGACTCGAGTTCGGTCTCGAGGCCCGAGCGGCTCGCCTGCACGAGCGCGAGGTTGAGCGCCGAGAAGTAGCTCGTCGCGGCAACGGTCAGGATGATGGCGGCGAGGAGGTACAGGCTCATCGGAAGCACGCCGAGGCGCGTTGCGCGGGCCGCGATGGTACGGCCCGGGGGACCGCCTTCATCGGCCGCGGCCGG
>JBJTOV010000131.1:0-3800 GCA_046074745.1 Planctomycetota bacterium
AAAGGTGTCCTCGTCGACCTGCGCGCTCCACGGCGCCGACTTCCACGCGGTGTACGCGCCGTCGACATGGGCGAGCAGGAACCCCGCGCCGAGCACCTTCAGGTCGGCCTCGGGCATGTGCTCGACGAGCCACTCCATCGATGCGCGCTGCGTCGCGGGGCACGCGGCAAGCGCGCGCTCGATCTCGGGGCGGTTCGGCCCCGCGAGCTCGAGTTCGTCGGCAAGCCCCGCGGGAACGCGGAAGTCCGAGGCAGGAGCCGCGAGCAGCGCGGCATGGAGCGCGAGGATGGCGGAGAACGACATGCGTCGAGTGTACCGTCGCCGGCGCCCGCGCCCAAGCCTGCGAGCGCTATCGCGCGGCGCCTTCGTCGAGGATCGTCACCACCCACGCGACGAAGATCAGGAGATGCACCACGCCCTGGATCGCGTTCACGCGCCCGCCGCGCAGATTCAGCCCCGCCACCATGAAGGTCGCGACGAGCAGCACGATGTACGGCGCGTCGAGTCCGAACTCGGGCGACGCTCCCGTGATGAAGTGGATCGCGATCACCGCAGGCACGGTGAGGCCGATGGTCGACAGCGCGCTTCCGAGCAGGATGTTGATGCTGCGCTGCATGTCGTCGCGCCGGGCCGACTGGAGCGCCGCCATTCCCTCGGGCGCGAGCACGAGCAGCGCGATGAACACGCCCCCGATCCCGCTCGGCACCGCGAGCGTGTCGAGAAGCGCGTGCACGCGGCCCGCCATGCCCTCCGCGACCATGATCACGGCGAGCAGCGCGACGACGAGCAGCGCGCCGTGCTTCCACGGCGAGCCCGCGTCGTGGTGGGCGGGCCGCGCGTCGTGCGCGCGCTCGCTGGCCCCGTGGTGCGCGAAGAACGCGCGGTGCTTGGTGGTCTGCATCGCAAGGAAGACGGCGTAGAGCACGAAGGACGCGAGTCCGACGAACACCATCATCGGGTCGCTCATCCAGCCGCCCTCCGCGCTGCGCGTGAAGCGCGGCAGCACGAGCGTGATCATGCCGAGCGTGACGAGAAGCGGCAGGTACGCGCCCGCCGACTGCGGGTTGAACTCCTGCTCCGTGCGCCGCATGCCGCCGATCAGAAGCGCCAGCACGAGCAGCAGGTTCAGGATGATCATCAGCACCGAGAACATGGTGTCGCGCGCCACCGTCTCGTCGCCGCCCTGGCCGAGCATGACCGCGCACACCGCCGCAACCTCGATGGTGATCGCGGCGATGGTGAGGATGAGCGTGCCGAGCGGCTCGCCGAAGCGCTCGGCGAGCGCGTCGGCATGCGCCATGGCGCGGAACGCGCAGCCGAGGATCGCCACGACCAGCCACAGGCTCCACGCGACGCTGGCCGCGCTGTCCGGCGCACCCTGCGGCGAGAAGTGCGCCAGCGCGAGCGCGCCCGTGGCCAGGCCCGCCGCGATGGGCAGCTCGCGCATCGCGGCGCGCGCGAATCCGCCTCCGTGTCGGCCGTGCGTCATCGACATTCCCATGGTCTCTCCGCCGCGGCTACGCCGCCGGCCTGAAGTCCTTGAACATGAACCACGCGGCCGCCACGAGGCACAGGCTCGCGTACAGGAAGTTCATCGTCGGCTTCTCGCCCATGTACGCCACGGCGAACACGCCGAACACGCACATGGTCACGACCTCCTGCATCACCTTGAGCTGCGCGAGCGACAGGCCCGCCTGCTGGTAGCCGATGCGGTTCGCGGGCACCTGCACGCAGTATTCGAGGAAGGCGACCGCCCAGCTCGCGGCGATCGCGATCCACAGCGGCTTGGCCTTGAAGTCCTTCAGGTGGCCGTACCACGCGTAGGTCATGAAGATGTTCGACACGACCAGCAGGACGGGCGCGAGGACGAGCGCGAGCTTGGGCGACATGCGCGCAGGTTACCCGCGGCTGCGCGGCGCGCCGCCGTCGGGCATGCGCAGCGCGAGCACGAGCCCGAGCGCCGCGACCACCGCCGAGGCCGCGAACGCCGCCGCCGTGGCGCGCGCGGGGCCCGCGCCCCACGCGGTGGCCACGCCGCTCACGCATGCGGTGAACGCCACGCCCGCCGCGCCGCCGAGCTGGCGGAAGGTCTGCAGCAGGCCCGAGGTCTGGCCGCGCTGCTCGTCGGGCACCGACGACAGCGTGTCGGTGTTCGCGGGCGACATCGTGAACGCGGCGCCCGCGCCGAGGAGCGCCATTCCCGCGGCGATCGTCGGATAGTCGGCGCGGTCGCATCCGAGCGCCCACACGCCGAGCCCCGCGGCCGCGAGCGCCATGCCGAGCCGCGCGAGCGGCCGCACGCCGCGGCGGTCGTAGGCGCGGCCCGCGACCGACGCGAGCAGGATCACGGGAACGAGCAGGGGCATCTGCGCCATGCCCGCCTTGCGCTCGTCGTAGCCGAGCACCTCGGTCGCGTACAGCGGCCCCTGCACCGAGAGCGCCGCCATCGCGAACTGCATCAGCCCGACGAGCAGCACATTCGTGCGGAGCCGCGCGTTCGCGAAGAGCGACAGGTGGACGAGCGGCCGCGCCACCACCAGCTGCCGGTAGGCGAACAGCGACGCCAGCATCACGCCCGCGCCGAGCATGGCGGTCACCTTGGGCTCGCTGAAGCGCAACGCGCCGCCGGCGCTGCGCTTGGCGCCTTCCTGCAGCGCGTAGAGGGCGAGCGGCAGGCCGCTTGCGATCAGCGCGGCCGACACCCAGTCGAAGCTGCGATCGGCGCTGCGGCGGTTCGGCGGCCGCGCCACCAGCATCAGCGCGATCGCGAGCGTGGCGATCGGAAGGTTGGCGTAGAACACCGAGCGCCAGCCGAGCTCCTGCGTCATCGTGCCGCCGAGCACCGGGCCGAGCGCGAAGAAGGTCATCGGGATCCCGATGTAGATGCCCATCGCCTTGCCGCGCTCGCCCGCGGCGAAGTTCTCGATGACGAGCGCGCTCGACGCGGGCTGCATGAGACACGCGCCCAGGCCCTGCAGCACGCGGCCCGCGAGCAGGGTGGCGCCGTCGGTGGCCGCGCCGCACAGCGCGCTCGCCGCGGTGAAGGCCACGATTCCCGCGAGGAACGCGTTCCGCTTGCCCACGATGTCGCCGAGCCTGCCGCCGATCGCCATGCCTGCGGCCAGCGTGATCAGGTAGGCGGTCGCGATCCAGCTCGTGCCCTGCACGCCCATGCTGAGCGCCGCCGCGATCTTCGGCCCCGCGATGCCCGTCACCGTGATGTCGACGAAGATCATCGACAGGCTGCCCGTCAGCGCGAGCAGCACCAGCCAGCGGCGTGGATGTGGTTCGGTCGCGTCGGACACCTCGGGCACCCTGGATTCGCGGAATCGGCCGCGGCCCTCGGCCGCATGCCCGCAGACTACCCGACCCGTCCGTCGCGGAGATGCCCGGGAAGCGCGCACCAGCGGCTTTCGAAGTCGCCCGCATCGGTCCACGCGAGCCCGAGTTCGGTGCGGCGCATCGCCTGGCGGATCGTCTCGTCGCTGACGATCGCGCGATCGAGCGGGATGTACGCGGGATTCGGCTCGTACCCGACGCGCCCGAGGTCGAGCCGATCGGCGGCGAAGCAGGTCGCGACGGTGGGATCCGCATGGAAGCGGCTCGCGGTGTGCAGGTCGCAGGCCGCGCGCAGGAGCTCGAACTGGTCGTCGCCGAGCGCGGCCAGCGTGCGCTCGGTGTCCTCGCAGGCGGGGTCGGCGACGGGAGCGCGGCCGCGGCGGACTTCGGACAGCCATCGCGCGGCGCGCGGCCCGTGCTGCGGGTCGGCCCCGTCGTCCTCGCGGAACGCGTCGTGGAAG